>NZ_JBFRGW010000006.1:0-147026 GCF_052115545.1 Microvirga sp. 2MCAF35 | reverse complement strand
GAACAAACAGGGCCGCGCTTGACCTCGGCTTCCAACAGCCTGCCCGAAAAAGCGGCCTCCTGTCCGTCCGGAGGAGCCTCACAGCCCCTCCGGACAAGCACTCTAAGCCAAATCCATCAATACAAGCCCGGCCATGACGTGGAGAGGTTGCAAGCGGAGCGCTCATCCCCTTGCCCCAAGCCCTCTTTCTGAGGGCCGCCGGAGATGGCGTCTCGAAGGACGAGAGCGCCTCCAGCGCACTCTGGACGATCCTTCGAGACGCAGCTGCGCTGCTCCTCAGGATGAGGTCAGTGCGTTGTGGACCAGCCTCTCAGGATGAGAAGAGAGGGTGGCAGGAGAGATGTGGATGGCCGGGACTGATCGCCGGATCAAGTCAGGGGACGGCCATGACGGAGAAGGGACGGTCATGACGCGGAGGGCACCATAACGTAGCGGTTATGAGGACGGCAGAGGGGCATCCTCAGGCTGAGCGAACCGAGGGAAGGGATCGACGGAAGGGATCGACGATCATGCGCTGAGCATGGCTTCCCTTCTCCTCCGCTGCGCTCCGGGTCAGATAGCGCGGTCGGAGCGTCGGGCCGTACGGGGGAGGAGATCCTGACCGCTGCCGGCGGTAACGACGAGGCGCTTCACCTCGCCTCGCAGGTAGGCCTGGAGGAAGCGGTCGTAATTCCTGAACGACACGCAGCCATTCGAGTCTCCGCGCGGGCCCAGCATGTAGGTGTGGGCGAGAATCCCGTCGCGACCGTAGATGGCGGCGCTGCCGCCGACCGGCGTGAGACGAAGGGCACGCACGCCGTGGAAGAGCGCTTCGCGTTCGCTGACCACATAGGTTCCGGGCGGTGTCGCGCCTTTCATCCGCACGTTCACGTGGCGCGGATTGTCCATCATGTCGCCGAGGCCCGAATGCGCCTCCAGCCTTTCGCCGTTCGGCATGATGACCACCTGGGCGGTGATGTCGTAGACGGCGGTCCCGCCGCTTCCGGTTCCGGGCGAAGGAACGAAGCGCGAGGTCGGGGAAATGCTGCCGGTGCCGTTGTCGAGGGAGGCATAGCTGAGCGCCGCCTCGGGCGGAGTGGCGGGCTTGATGCCGAAGAACTTTTCGATGAAGGAGCGGTTGTCGGCCGGTGCACCGACGGCGGCCTCAGACCTTTGAATCATCGGCGCACGCGGCGGTGCTGCGCTTGCCACCTGGGCCGGCGCCGCGACCCGGGGAGACATCAGGTCCGCAGGGCGCGGCACCGGCAGGGGCGCCAGCGCAGGAACCGGTTGCGTCGCTTCCATCATCGCAAGAACAGGCGCGGGTTGGGGCTCGGCGGCTGGGGCAGGAATCGCAGACGCAGCCGGCGCAACGAGCGCCCGCTGCTGAGACGGAGGCGCTTTGAACCCCGATTGCAGCGGAGCATTGCTTGCGAAGTGAAGAGCGTCGGCCGTCATGGCAAGCGTGGGGGCGACCAGCGTCGGGTCGTAGACTGTCACGGCTGCGACCTGCTTGGGCGCAGGAGCGACCACGCTGCTCGCCTGTTCGCCGCGAGGCTCATCGCTCCGATGCTGGAAATCGACGAAGTACGCGAGGGGGCTCATCGAGATCGCCACGAGAAGCGCCGTTGGAAAATGATTGCGCCGCTTCTTGCGCGGGACACGGACGCCTGACCGATAGGAACTGTGCAACATGGCGAACTCTACGCAACAACTTGATCGCGCATGACGTGCCTGTTTCTCGCCAGGGGCCCGAATACAAGGCCGTAACGGTTGAAGCCTTCATGCGTGAAGCAATACTTTCACGAGGTCCAATGTAACGGCGGCTTGGTTAAATTAAGGATAATCGGAAGCGCGACTTTCGAGCGAATGCGCATCGAATCCCGAGGCGGCGTGCGCTGGCTCACAGTTCGCCGCGACCACGCGGGGTATGGTCGGAAAGGGAGCATCATTTCCAATCTCAAACGGGAGGGCCTCGCGATGGGGTTCTATGCACGTCACATCGGCCCGCGCTTCGTCAGTTGCCTGTGCGCGATGGAAGGCATCGCGGCCGAGCGTGAGAAGGTCGTTCCACAGGCGACCGGCACGGTGCTGGAGATCGGGATCGGACCGGGCCTGAACCTGCCGCTCTATGACCCGGCGCGCGTCACGCGCGTGATCGGTGTCGATCCCATCGCGGAGTTTCTGGACCTAGGCCGCGAGCGCCGCCGGCACTCACCCGTCCCCCTGGAGATCATCCAGGCGCCGGCAGAGGCTTTGCCGCTGGCGGATGCGGTCATCGACACGGCGGTGATCACCTACACCCTGTGCTCGGTGGCGGATCCGGCGCAGGCCCTGCGCGAGGTGCGCCGCGTTCTGAAGCCGAAAGGGCGCGTGCTGTTCCTGGAGCATGGCCTGTCGAGCGACGCGGGCGTCGCCGCGTGGCAGCATCGGCTCAACCCGATCTGGCGCAGGCTTGCAGTGGGGTGCAACCTGACCCGTCCCGTCCAGAAGCTGCTCGACGAGGCCGGATTCACCATCCAGCGCATCGAGTCCTATTACCTCGACGGAGCGCCGCGGCCGGTCGGATTCCTGTGCCAAGGCGTCGCGCAGGCGGCATAGGCGACCTGGAAAGCGCTTCTGCGGCGTGACTTTACTGGGAGGCTTGGCGGGCGATAGCGCGGATGTCGCGACGGCCGATGCCGAGATCGGCGAGCTCCCGGTCATTGAGCGCTTCGAGCTCGCGGAAGGTCTGCCGGTAGCGGCGCCAGGAGGCGAGGCGGGCGAGGATCATGGATGTGATCATGTTGGTGTCTCCTTGAGAGAGGGAAATCCGGTTGGGGATTACCAACCGAGGTTCGGATAGCGGCGCACCGCCTCGCGCTGCATCCGACGGGCGTCGGACAGGATGCTGCGGAAGAGGTGGAGGATGCTGACGATGATCATGGTGGTCTCCTGAATGGGCGATTTCGTTCGAGCGTCAGGCGCGAGGCGGGGCGGTCACGGTGCCGTAGCGCTGGGCCATCCTGGCGATTTCACGCTCGGCCCGCCGGCGATTGGTCTCGCCCATGGCATCGACCACGACACGAAGGATGCGCAGCACCGGCCCGGCACGCCGCGCGGGGGTAAGGGGTTGGGTGGAAATCGGGGCGCTGATCTGCAACGTGCTCATCGGAATGGTCCTGGTTCGGCTCGGCCTGTCTTATACTTTCGTCTAGCAATATGGCCCGTCTTGTGCGCTGCAAAAAGACCGCTTGAGCGAATGCGTATCATGCATTGATTGCATGTCACAAAGGTAAGTGTTCTCTTGCTATGCGCTCTCCGCCTAATCGATCAGCAAATTGCTTAGCAATTGAGCATCCCAAAGAACCGGGCAAATGGCCCGCGCGACGAGGCTTGCGAACCTTATCGGCAGGAGGGCGGTTATTCAGGCGGGAAGGCAGCCGACACGTTCATGCACGGATCAGAGAAAGGGTCACGATGACGAAAGTCCGCGACAAGCTGGTGAGCAGGATGTGGCGTGGCCGGGACCCCCTCCTGAATTTTCCCGAACGGTTGTACCGGCAGGATCATCAGGGCTGGGGCTCAAGCCATTCCTATCTCACGGAGGCGATCGAGGGGCTGCGGCCATCGGTGGTCGTCGAGGTCGGCGTCTGGAAGGGCGGCTCCGTCATCTCGCTGGCCTCGAAGATGAGGGAGATGAACCATGACGGTGTCGTGATCGCCGTCGACACCTGGCTGGGCGCCTGGGATCACTGGAACAACGACGAGTGGTTCGCGCACCTCAACTTCATCAACGGCTTTCCCGCGCTTTACCACACCTTCGCGGCCAACATCGTCGGAGAGGGGCTGCAGGATTATGTCCTGCCCCTGCCGCTCGACTCGGTGAACGCGGCGCATGTGCTGCGGCACAACGATGTGCAGCCGGATGTGGTTCATATCGATGGCGGCCACGACGTGCACGCGGTCACGGCCGATCTGCGCGAGTGGTGGCCGATGATCCGCCAGGGCGGCGTGCTCATCGGCGACGATTATCCGCACTGGCCCGGCGTGAAGCAGGCCTTCGACGACTTCTTTGCCGCTGAGGGCAAATTCCCCTTCGAGTTTGATCCGCCGAAGTGCCGGATTTTCAAGTGATCCGCGTTAGAGCATCGTGCGGAAAAGTGGACCCGGTTTTCCGCAAAGAACGATGCTCCAGCCAAGAGAAAAAGCAGCGGACCCAAAAGTGGATCCACTTTTGGGTCCGCTGCTGTAGCGCCTATTGCGACTTGCGCGGATCGTCCGCGGGATTCACATAGGCGATCGTCCAGGGACCACGGGAACTCAGCTGCACAACCGTTTCCTGATCGTTCTGCACGAAATGCTGCGTGCCCGGCGGCATGGCGACGATGCCGCCGGCCGCGATCGCCTTCGTCTTCGCGGGGTCGAAGGTGGCGCCCATACCGAACTTGACCTCACCGCTGACGACGGTCACGACCTCATCGGTCGAATGGGTGTGCGGCGGAATCCTGTAGTTGGCCGGGAACTTCAGCCGCATCACGAACACGCCGTCTTTTGTCGGATCTCCGTAAAGGAGCGCCATCTGCGCTCCTTTGGGCAGCGACGGAGGCGCGGCCGTCCAGTTGATGTCGGACGGGTTGACCATGACGTGCTGGGGCTGCTGCGCAAGAGCCGGAGCCAGGACGAACAGAACGGCCGAAGCGCAAATTGTGACCCGGGGGATGAATGACTGCATCGCGACCTCCCGAAAAGGGTGATGTGGCGGACGCAAACGTGAGCGGACAGGAAAGCCATCCGCCGCCGGATCGAGGCTCTGCCTGTCGCGACAGGTTGTCAAGGAAATGCGTGAGACGAGAAGCTAGAGCATCGGACCCAAAAGTGGACACCGCTTTTGGGATCCATCCGATGCTCCACTCTTGGAAAAGCGCATCGTTTGCTGCGGAAAACCGGGGCCACTTTTCCGCACAATGCGCTAGACCTCGACCAACGCCTTGATGACGCCTGCCTCAGGCGCCGACCATCGCGGAATGAGCTCCGGGGCATCGTCGAGGCTGCCATGATGGCTTGCCAGCGCGGCCGTCGGCACTCCACCGCCGCGCATCACGTCGAGCACGGTCTCGAAATCCTGCCGCGTGGCATTGCGGCTGCCGAGCAGCGACGTCTCTCGTTTGTGGAATTCCGGATCGTTGAACGTGATGTCGGCGCGCACGATGGACAGGAGAACGTAGGTGCCGCCGTGGCCGACATAGGAAAAGCCCTTCATCATCGCCTTGGGGCTGCCGGTCGCGTCGATGACGATGTCGAAGAAGTCGCCACCGGTGGCGGTCTTGAGGCGGTCGTCGATGTCGGGAGAGACCTCGAAGACATGATCGACGCCGATCTTGTCCCGGCAGAAGGCGAGCCGTCCGGCATTCATGTCGAGGACGGACACCTGAGCGCCGCGCACCTTCGCGAAGATCGCCGCCGAGATGCCGATCGGCCCGGCCCCCACCACGGCGACGCGGCTCGCCGCGTTCGCGCCGGAGCGCCAAACCCCATGCGCGCCGATGGCCAGGAACTCGACCATGGCCGCCTCGTCCAGGCTCAGGCCGGTTGCCCGCACCACGTTGCGCTCCGGCACGGCGATGTACTCGCAGGCTCCGCCGTCGCGGTGCACCCCGAGGACCTGCAGGTTCTGGCAGCAATTCGTCTTCCCCTGCCGGCAGGCGCGACAGGTGCCGCACCAGAGATAGGGCTCGATGCAGACGATGTCGCCGCTCTTGAGCGAGCTGCCGCCCGGCGCCTCCACAACCTCGCCCGCGAGTTCGTGGCCGATCACCCGCGGGTATTCAAGATAGGGCTGGTTGCCGTGGAAGATGTGATAATCGGTCCCGCAGATCCCGACGCGCCGGATACGCACCAGCACCTCGCCCGGACCGGCCCGCGGAACATCCCGCTGGATCACGCTCAAGCGACCGGGCTCATCGCATCGCAGGGCTTTCATCGGCGTCTCTCCCAGGGACTTTTATCGTTTCGCCTTCGAGCCTAGAGCCTAGCTGCACCATCGAAAAAAGTGCACCCGGTTTTTCCGTTAACGACCATGCGTTAAAAACGGATCGCGATTCACATGGGGCGCACGGCTGATCGGATGTCCACCTGGCGAGACGAGAAGAACCAGAAGGCGCGCGCCCGGCTCGAGAAGCGACTCTCCGCGCTGTTTCCGGGCTGCGTTCTGGCGCACGCGCTCCGGCAGCCCTTGACCCCGCCGACCCAGCGCCGTGCCGTGGAATCCTACTGGCGGCACCGCCCGCTGATGGCCGACCGGCTGGCGCGGGCGCTCGCCGCCCGGAGCGGCCAGCCGGCGGGATGGCAGTGGCGGCTCGGATCCGACAAGGATACCGGCCTTGCCACATCCTTCCGCGTTCCGCCTGCGCCCTACCGGGAAGCAGCTTTCGCTCGTGGACCGGGGCATTGCTGCGTCTGCGGACAGCCCGTCTATCGGCTCGGCTGGCATTGCGATCTCTGGGACGACGGCAAGCCGAACAGGAACGCCACCTGGCATGCCGCCTGCGTGGTGGCGTGGCAGTTCTGGACCGCGCCGCCCGATCATCTGAAGATGCTCAAGCTGCGCCAGCAGAGGCGATGCGCCGCGACGGGGCGCCGCCTGCTCAAAACGGCCGAGGTGGACCACCGCGTCCCGCTCTTCGCCGTCTGGGCCGAGCATCGCACGCGATCCTGGCCCGAACTGCTCGCCTTCTGGGGCGCTCCCAATCTCCAGGTGATCAACAAGACGGCCCATCTGGAAAAGTGCGCCGGGGAGGCGACCGAGCGGGCCAAGCGGCGGATTCTCGAGTCGGACGTGCCACCGCAACAAGAATGGGCCGCACCCCTTGCGGACGGGAATCCGATCCCCATATCAGGCTGACCCAGCGGACATTGTTGTGGACTTCGACAGCGGCGGGCGTCACCGCCAGCGTCGATGGGACCGTGCCAGGACGGATGTACTCCGGCATGGTCCGTTCCTGCGCTTGCCTGACGATGCCGGCGCCCGTCTGGACCCTATCAGCCCAGGCCCGTAGTGTGCGAGGCGGAGATGCGAAGGCATCCCGTCCGTTCGCCCCGGAGCCTGGGCTTTTCCATGTCTACAGCATCGGAGCCAAAAGTGGACTTGCACTTTTGGGATCAATTCCGATGCTTTTGTCATGACTGGAGCATCGTTGGATGCGGAAAACCGGATCCACTTTTCGCTAACGCGGCCCTCCGGGTCCGCACGATGCTCTGGAACGCGCCGCTTGGGTGACAGCCCGTGTCCGTGGCGCAATACTGACTCCAACTCATCATCGTGGAGCGTCAGTCCGATCATGCCTTCCTTGCAACCGATCCGTTCCGTCCTCGTCACAGGCGCCGGAGGCAATCTCGGCCGGAAGCTGATTGCTCACCTCCTGGCGCAGGATTGGTGCGAGCGGATCGTCGCGCTCGACCGCACCCCGCCGCAGGCGGACGGCGCGGCTGATCGGGTGCGATGGGTCGCGGGCAATCTCACGGATCCGTCCGATGTGCAGTGGCACGCGGCCTTGGCAGGCGTCGACGCCGCCGTGCATTTCGCCGCTCAGAACCCCTATCCGGATGCGCCCTGGAGCGATGCCTGCGCGTCCTTCGACATGACCCTCGCCCTCCTGGCGGCGGCCGGCCAGGCCGGATTGCAGCGAATCGTGTTCGCCTCGTCCAACCATGTGATGGGCCAATACAAGGACCCGCCCCTGGCAGACACCCTGTCGCCCGGTGCCTTGACGACGTCTTTGCCGCCGGGGCCGGGGACGCGCTGGTTCAACGGCCGGGAGACGATCCAGGGCTTCGCCTATGCGGCGTCCAAGCTGATGGGCGAGCGCGCGTGCCTTGCCGAGGCCCATCGCTCGAACGGCGCCTTGAGCGCCGTCTGTGTCCGGATCGGCTGGTGCCAGCCGGGCGAGAACAGGCCGGAGACGATCAATACGTCGGGCCTGCCCGGAGAGGAAGCGAGCGCCGGCCCGGATACGGAGCGAGACCTCGCCTGGTTCCGCAACATGTGGCTCTCTAACCGGGATTTCGCGGCTGTGATCGAGCGGGCGCTTCTCGCGGATGCGAAAGCTTGGCCGCAGCCCGGCATCGTCGTCAACGGGATGTCGCGGAACCGGAGCATGGCGTGGGATATCGAGACCACCCGCCGCCTGATCGGCTACGAGCCGCAGGACGACATCTGGGATCATGTCGCCTGAGACGACGTTGGACGGCCCACTGTCATTACCGGTGGCATTGGTCAGGATGACACCCTCGACGTCATGGCCGGGCTTGTCCCGGCCATCCCGATGCTGTGAAACGCCGCGCTTTTCGGATCGAGATCACCGGCACAAGGCCGGTGATGACGGAAGAGGTGCATCTCCTTCCAAGACCACTGAAGCAGCTAAGGACAAGCAATCCTTGCTGTCGCGTGAACATTCCCAGCTCCTGAGAGCATGCCAGCCCCACGTACGCGGCATTTGTGGCTCGAATGGCGGGCGGGTTATCCAATACCATGGCCCTGCGTGATTTCTCCCTGATGATTCTGGTCTGCCTCCTGTGGGCAGCCCATACGGTGGTGAGCAAGATCGTCGTTTCCGACATGGCGATCCCTCCCTTGTTCTACGCGGCCATCCGCTATGGCATCGTGGCCATGCTGGCGCTGCCGTGGCTCCTGCCCATGCCGCGACCGACATGGCGCATCCTGCTGGTGGGCTTCCTCATGGGGGGAGGCGGCTTCGCTCTCTTCTTCCTCGGCATCCGGACGGCCAGTCCGTCGAGCGCCGCCATCGTCGGGCAGCTCGGCCTGCCGATCACGACCCTCCTGTCGGTCGCGATCCTGGGAGAGAAGGTCTACTGGCGTCGAGGCCTGGGCATCGCGCTGACATTCATCGGTGGCGTGCTCGTGATGTGGGATCCCGCCGGTGGCCTTCCCATTTCCGGCGGGCTTGCCCTCATTCTGGGCTCCGCGGCGGCAGGCTCGCTGGCGGCCGTGATGATGAAGCAGATGGAGGGCGTGAAGCCGCTGCGGTTCCAGGCCTGGATCGGCCTCGCCTCCGTGCTGCCGCTGACCTTCCTCTCCGCCGGTCTCGAGACCGATCAATTCCCCAAGGCCACGGAGGCCGGCTGGGCGTTCCTGGCGGCGCTGCTGTTCTCGGCCCTCATCGTGTCCCTGGTGGCGCACACCATCTATTACGGGCTCATCGGCAAATACCCCGCCAATCTGATCGCCCCGCTGACGATCATGAACCCGCTCATGACCGTGGCCCTCGGGCTGCTCGTCACCGGGGATCACTTCGACCTGCGGATGGCGGCCGGGACCGGGATCGCGCTCTGCGGCGTCCTGATCATCACCTTGCGACGCAACCACGTCATGCCACTGGCGGCCCTGGTCTGGGACCGCCAGCGGTAGGACGTCGTCAGGTCAGTCCAGCGATGCTTCGACGCCCAGGCCGCGCGCCTTCGCCTCGCGCAGGCAATGGCTGGCGCAGGCGAGATCCTGCGCGGCGATGCCCAGCGAGCGGTAGAGCGTGATGTCGTCGGCGGCCACCCGCCCCTTGGCTGTTCCCGCCAGAACCTCGCCGATTTCGGCCAGAACGTGCTCGCGTTCGATGCGGCCGCTTTCGATGGCGCGGATGACCTCGCCGGCCTGGGCGAAGGTCGAGGGGCGATAGTCCACGTAGAGCTTTGATCGCGCCACCGTATCCTCGTCGATCTCGCGCTTCGACGGGATCGAGGCGCCGACCACGTTGAGATGGGCGCCCGTCGCCACCCACTCGCCCATCAGCACCGGCTCGTCCGAGGATGTGACCGTACAGATGAGATCGGAGCCCCCGACGGCGGAGCGAACGTCATCGAAGACTCTGACGGCGAGACCCGGATGGCGCTCTGCCGCATGAGACGCGAAGGCCTCCGCCTTCTCGCGCCGACGCCCGGCCACCCGCATCTCCCGGATCGACGGACGCACGCAGAGCATGGCCTCGAGGTGCTGTTCCGCCTGTTCGCCGGCGCCGACCATGGCGAGGATGCTGCAATCCGGCCGAGCCAGTGCCCGGGTCGCCACCGCGCTGGCGGCGGCCGTGCGGATGGCTGTCAGGAGGCCGGCATTCATCATGGCGATGGCGGAACCGTGCTCCGGCTCGAAGAGGACGATCGCGCCCTGGTGCGAGGAATATCCCGCATCGGGATTGCCGGGGAACAGGCTCACCAGCTTCACGCCGAAGCACGCGTCGATCCGGCCGTTGCCGGGCATCAGCGCGCCCGGCATGACGCCCATCTTGTTGGGCCCGCCGACATCCATGGCCGAGCGCAGCGGCAGGTTGGCGGCGCCCTCGGAGACCGCGATCATCGCTTTCTCGACGATCTCGATGGCCTCGCTCATCGGCAGGAGCGAACGGATGTCCGTGTCGGAGAGGACGATCATGGCAGAGATTTTCCCTTTGCCCCGACCTTTCCGTGAGAGGCGGCCGGGTTGCTCTTCGAGCAGAGACGTATGGAAATTCGGTCGCACGATCCAAGGGACCTGTCCACCCCATCCCACGTGACAAGCAACAGGCGGCGTTCTGTGACTTCCGTCTCAGAGCGCGTCGCCTATCCGGGATACCGTCAGTGCAGATCAGGAGGCTGGCATGTGGGTTATCTCTCATATCGTTTTCGTCTACTTGCACTTCATTCCGGGCGGTAACGGCGGCTGGACGCAAGGAGACGATTACCCACGGTTCTCGACCGACGAGCGTTGTGCCGTCGCCATTCCGATCGAAGGATACTGGCGGCGGGTGAGCTAGATGACCGAGCGCAGAAGCGGGCGCCGGTTCAGCGTGAAAAGATGCGGAAGAACGCGAAGAATCGGGCATGAATTCGAATTCATGCCCGATTCTTTTGCGCAGGCTCGGCAAGGAATGGTCGACGGTGGCTGCAACAACGTCTTGTTCGGTTCAATGAACGACAGGGAGAATGGCGAGAAAGGACCTGACGGGTCAGGTCCTGCTTGTCCGCGACGGGTCACGAACTCTTAATCGTTGCGCCTCGGCAGGAGTCCCGCTTTGACCTCGGAAGCCGTCACGGCTTTGCGGAACACGGCTTCGCGGAGATAGATCGAATCGAAGACCGCCTTGCAATCGCTCTTGCGGATGAACACGAACGACTTCCGGTTCTGTTTCATGGGATGCTCTCCAATCAAGAATGTCATCGTTGTAGTCCAAGACACTTCCGAGGACTGTGGCGGCCATCACAGTTCAAGCTGGCCGGTGATTGTTTCTTGAGGCTGAAGGAGACCTGGCGCATCGTGCAGGCCGATTGGGCCGCACGATGCGCCAGGTCTCCGATGCTTTGTTTTGGATGAGAGCATCGTCTTGAGCAAAAAACCGGGTCCACTTTTTTGCACGATGCTCTAGAGGCAGGCACTACCGGCGATGATCGCGCACGACCGGGGGCGAGCGATGGTCCCGCACGATCGGACCGCCCGACGTGCTGGTGACGATCACGCCCCCGGGAGCGGAGCCGTAAGGGCTTCGATGGTCGCGCACCACAGGCGCAGGCCTGCCCCACGGGCCGCCGGGGCGTGCCGTGCCCCAGGAGTCGCACGCTTGGGCGGTCGTTGCGCCATATCCGACCGATAGGATGAGGAACAGTGCGGCACCAGGCCGGACACGATGGATCTTCGTCATGGTCATTCTCCTCTGAGACGTGTTTCGCACCCTTCGACACTAAACCGGGCGGATGCGCGCCGATGTGGGGTTGGTCACAGAGGGGAATTCAGGGGCGATGCCGCCAAAAGAAAAGCGCCCGATCGATGATCGAGGCGCTGAGTTGACAGGGAGGAACGCTCACAAACTAACCGAGATATTCCAACCGATCTGTGCGCCGCGTCACACCGGGAATTGTGTGATGCCCGTCACGGAACGTGGGCCGGCGCTCAGCCATGATGGGCTCAACTGAAGGAGCCCGTGATGACACTCACCATTCTTGATCCCCGATCCGGCCAGCAGGTGACGATTTCAGTTCCCGACAAGCCGAAAGGCTCCGCCAGGACCTGACGGCAACGCTTCGAGAGCAGCGGTCCGGGTGCCGGACCACGCGTGACGCGAGAGACCCATGAAACTCAATCAGCATTATCGAGAGAAGGCCGCCCGGGCGGATCGTCTTGCGGACGACAGGCGCCAGCGGGCGGACATGCGCGCGGAATTGCGCTCAGCAGCACGCCGTTGGCGGCATCTGGCGGAACAGGCCGATTGGCTTGCCCGCTTTTCCCAAATTTCCAAAGTTTGAGGTGAATCCGTGGAGGGTGACTGTCCCGGCAGCGGGGCGACATCTCTAATGCCGGCAGAGGCTGGTTCGTAAAGCTCCAACTTCATCCTGAGGAGGTGCGAAGCACCGTCTCGAAGGATCGTCCAGAGAGCACTGGAGGCGCCCTCGTGCCCGGACATCGTCCGGGACCTTGGGACGCCGCTAGCAGCGGCTCCTCAGGATGAGAGCTCAGGGCGAGGGAAATGATCACTCCACTTCCATCCTCTCCACGTCATGGCCGGGCTTGCCTCGGCTGTCCAGTCTTACGAACGGTACCGTGGCAAAGGCGTGGATGGCCGCAACAAGTGCGACCATGACGGTGGAGGGTGCCTTTCTGCACGATGCCCCGAGTTTTCCCTCCCATCCTTGCACGCAAACCGGATCTCGCTTTTGCGTTCGATGTACTAATGAATCGTCGGCATGACGGCGGAGAACGGGATCAGCATGATCTCGTCGTCTTCCTCGTCGCTCACGTAAACGTGCCAATCGGTGAAGTCGCGTGTGCCATAGGCCTGCTCGACCAGCATCTTCGCCAGGGTGACGGCCCGGTCCCGCGCCTCGATCAGATCGAGAACCTCCGCTCCGTCGCGGTCGATCAGGATCTCGCCGGGGCCTGCGCAGTGAAAGTACAGATAGAACATTGGGACCTCCATCTCGATAGCCCAATCTCGCACGGGCCCGATCCGGCTTCTGTGCTCACCATCACGGTCGCCCGGAGCGTCCGGTGGCAGGGTCGATCTCACATGGAGGCCGATCATGTCCCGCCGCATCCTGTGTGTCCTTGCTCTCCTGTTCGTGGTCGACGCGATCGCCGTGAACGGCCGCGCGCCGCGGCCCGTCGTGCTGTCCGGCAAGGAGATGCTCGACATCACCCGGCAGACACGCCTGCAGGTTTCTCCCGCCGTCTAGAGCTTCGGCTTCTGTGACCACCGTCACGGAAGAGCGTTCCCGCTTCGGTCATCATCGGAGACACATCAGGAGGTCGTCATGGTTCTCATCGTCCTGGACAGGCTGACCGACCAGCCATTGATCGTTTCCGTCCCGGTGCGGCCCGCCATTCGCAAGGCTGAGCCCGCCATCGTCATTCATCCTCGTCAATTCGGCACCAGGAGGCAGTGATGAAACGCCCGAAACTCTCCACCATGCGGCGCGCGCGGCGCTGGGTTCTTCAGGGCCTGACGGGAGCCAAGCAGTAACCGTCCATCGACACCGTCCGATATGTGCGCGGGTGAGCGAAGACAGGCTCCGATTCCTCTGCAGACCCGGAAATGCCGGTTCTGCTGGCTCCTCAGGCAGAAACGTATCCTGTGCGATTGAGACAATCCCTATTTCCTATATAATCGCTTGGCTTTCGGCTGGTGGGCGCCGAACCATTCGAGGGAGGCGCAACGGTGCGTCTCGGTGGAGAACAGATCCAGAGGGATTTGCCGTTCGTTTCGGCGCTCTCCGTCAATTCCTTTTTCTCCGCGCTGGGGCCGGATGCAATCGCCCAGATCGCCGCCCTTTGCACGTCCCGGAAGATGCTCGATAGAGAAACCTTGTTTCTCAAAGGCGATCCCGGCGATGCCCTGTACGGGGTCAGGCGGGGCCAGATCGTCATTACGACCACGACGGATGCGGGCCGGCAGTTCACGCTCAACATCCTCGGGCCTGGCGATATCTTCGGCGAGATCGCCCTGTTGGACGGCCACCCGAGGAGTGCCGATGCGGTCGCCTCGGGCAACGTGGAGCTGTTCGTGATCCGGCGAAGCGACTTCCAGGATCTTCTCAAGCGGCAGCCGGACATCACGACCAGGATCGTCGAGCTGTTGTGCGAACGCCTCCGCTTCTCGAGCGAACGCCTGGAGGAGGCATCCCTCCTGTCCCTCAAGTCCCGCCTGGCGCGCCGCCTGTTGAAGCTCGTCGAGGATTTCGGCGAGGAGATCGACATCACGCAGGAGGAACTGAGCGTGCTCGTCGGCGCGGGCCGGGAAACCGTGAATCGGCAACTGCAGAAATGGCGCAAGAGCGGGGTCGTGGAACTCGGGCGGGCCCGTGTGAGAATCGTCGACGTGTCGCGCCTGGAGCAGGAAGCCGCCGAGCGCGACAACGGGGCCGAGTGAAGGCTATGGCCAGAGCATCGGACCCAAAAGTGGACTTGCACTTTTGGGATCCATCCGATGCGCTATGGTCCTGACGATGCCGTGAGCGATGCGCCGGCCGGCTCCAGGGTCAGGTAGACCCATCCCGTCGCTTCGGCGCTTTCCCGCTTGATATATCGATAGTTCGTCTGGAACCACTCCCGAATGTCGTCCGTCATGTTGTCCAGGATGAGATCGCCGCGATCGGTGCGGACCGTCAGGACCGCATGGCCTTCGCCGTTCTCATCGAGCACGACGGTCATGCGAAGCGCCCGACGCGGCAGGCCCGCCTCGACGAGCATCTTGCGCTTGAGGAGCTGATAATCCTCGCAGTCGCCCATTCCGTCGGTCGGGTAGCTCCACAGGTCGACGGTGTCCCAATGGTCCTGATCGGTCACCGGGAGCAAGGAATGGTTGATCGAGACATTCACGGATGAGAGCAGGGCGGAAAGGCCCTCGGTCAACGGGATCATGTCCGGCTGCCGCAGGTCGATCGTGCATTCCTCCGGGGTTCGATGGCAGAACTCCACCCAGCCCGGGAGGGGCGGAGCGTCGTTGCCTCGGAAGAGATGCGGACCGGCACTGACGGAACTCATCGCCGACAGGAGCCAGGCCAGAACGATCCACATCCGTCTTCCCATTGCAACCTCCCGCACGGGATGGTGGCGGTCAGACCGGATGGAACTCCCATGGGCCTGATCTGCTCATGGGATCAGACTGGGCTTTTTCGTCCGCCTCTTCTGTGCACGCGGTCACAAATTTCGGTGCGGCTTGGTCGTGTTATCTCATCTACCCTCAAAGATATCGGCCCTGAATATCGATGGAGGATCGCAGCCCGACCTTCGGGAAATCCTCCCGCAGCCATGCGTCCGCCCGGCTGCGGCCGATGGCGTGGAGCTCGGTCAGGAAAGCCCAGTCGGCATTCAGCTTCGAGGCGGCTCCGAGGTGCTGCATGACGTCGTCGGCTTCGATGGCATGCAGGCGCACCTGCCTGATGTCGGGCGTTGGCGCGCGTCCTTCCTCGACGAGCCTGTTCAGGAACTCGACGGCACGCACCTCCCGCATCAGGGACGAGTTGAAGCTGATCTCATTGATCCGGTTGAGGATGTCCGCTGCCGTCCTCGGCACGTCGGGCCGGCTGATGGGGTTGATGTGAACCACCACGATATCGGAGTGTTCGCAGCGATAGATCAGCGGGAAGAGGGCGGGGTTTCCCATGTAGCCCCCGTCCCAATAATGCTCTCCGTCGATTTCCACGGCATGGAAGAGGAACGGCAGGCAGGCCGATGCGAGCACCACATCGGCGCTCATCTCCTGGTTCTCGAAAACCCGGATTTTTCCCGAGCGGACATTGGTCGCGGAGAGAAACAGTTTGACCCGGGGAGAACGGCGCAGACGCTCGAAATCGACCATCCGTTTGAGCACATCGTGGAGAGGGTTGTAGTTGAACGGATTGAGTTCGTAGGGCGAGACCACCTGCGTCAGCATGTGAAACAGGAAGAAGGCCGGCGAGGTCTCCAGGGCATGGTTCCCGGTGAGGCGGTCGAGAAGCGATGGTTGGACCGGGCTGAGGCAGGCGCTGCGCGCGATCTGCTGCCAGAACTCTCGCAGCGCCTGACGGGCTCCCTCGCGTCCTCCCGCGGCAAGCCCATGGGCGCAGACGACGGCGTTCACCGCTCCCGCGCTCGTGGCGCTGATCCCCTCGAAGGCGATGCCATCCTCTTCCAGCAGGCGGTCGAGCACGCCCCAGGCGAAGGCTCCATGAGCGCCGCCGCCCTGGAGCGCCAGGTTGACCAGCTTCACCTCCTGCCGCCGCGCGGAGCGTCTCTGGCGGGAGGCGCCGCGGTCAGCCCTGTTCATGGTCGCCTCTCGCCATCCCGAAGATCCAGCGTCCTGTCAGGATCATTTTATATGGCTTCGGTTGCCGGTGACGAGGGTGCGAACTGGGTAGTGGTCGCCGAGGCCTGCTCCGTTGATCCGGCGCAGGCCTCTTCCTCACTCGCGGAAGGTAACGGCAAGCCGGTCCGTCAGTGGCTGCGTCAGGTAGGTGATGATGCGCCGCGCGTCGCCGCGGATCAGGACCTCCGCCGGTAGGCCGGGCGTGAGCTCCTTTCCTGCCAGCTTGTTCCGCTCACCCGGGGCGATTGCGATCTTGACGGTGAAGTAGCCCTGGCCCGACTGGCTGCTGACGACCTGATCCGGGGACACGTTGGTGACCCACCCTTCCAGTTCCAGCGGCGTCGGCAGCTTGAAGGCGCTGATGCGGATGCTCGCCTGCTGATCGACATGAACCTGCTCCACCTCGTCGGGGCGGATCCTCGCGTTCACGATCAGCGGTTCGTCGTTCGGGATGATCGACATGAGCTTCTGGCCCGGACCGACGATGCCGCCGATCGTGTGGACCGCGAGCTCGTGGACCAGCCCCGTCCGCGGCGCCCGGATATCGAGGCGCTGAAGCCGGTCGTGCGCGGCGGCGAGTTGCTCTTCCGTCTCCGCGAGACCGGCCGTGACGGCCTGGAGCTGTTTCAGGACCTCGGAGCGGGCAGTCCGGGTCAGCTCGGCGATCTTGAACTCGATCTCCGTGAGCTGGGAGTGAGCGCCTGCGACGCGGGCATCGAGATCGCCCATCTCGCCTTTCAGGCGGCTGACCTCACGCTCGGTCTGGCGCAGCACCGGGCGCCGGATCAGCCCCTTGCTGTCGAGCATCCGTTGGTCGGCAAGCTCGGCCATCACCTGGGCGAGCTCTTCCTTCTGGGCCTTGTATCGTTCGTTGAAGCCGTCGATCTGGCGTTCGACCTGAACCTTCCGCTCCTGCTGCTGCGAGAGCTGGTTCAGTCGCGTGAAGCGCCGCTCGTTCATCAGGCTTTCCTCGGCGGCGAAAGCCGCCCTCAGGGCGCTCGCCATGGAGCCGGACGAAAACGGGCTTTCGGATCTGGTGATCGTCGTCCGATCCAGGCTCTCGGCCTCGAGGCGAGCCTTCTGGGCGGTGAGGTCGATCAACTTGCGTTCCAGGATGGTTGCGTCCGCCGTGACCTTGGCGGCGTCCAGGCGGACGAGGACCTGCCCCTCCTTCACGAGGTCGCCATCCTTGACCAGGATGGCGCCGATGACTCCGCCTTCCAGGTGCTGAACGGCCTGGGCGCTCGACTGTACCGCGAAGGTCCCCGCGGTGACGACGGCGCTGTCGACCCTGGCGGCGACCGACCAGCCCCCGATTCCGAAGAACACGATGACCGAACTCAGGATGAACCAGCGCATCAGCCGGCGCATGGAAGATGAATTGGCGGCGAGATCGTCTTCGAACTCGGTCATGGTGCGCTCCGCTGTGTAGGCGCCGTCGCTGCAGGCGACTGGTCGATCGGGTTGCAGGCTACCGCATCAGGGTGGCACGCCGCCTGCACGGGAGCTGTGGCCCAGGTCACAGTTTCCGGGTCGTGCCGACGGCCCATGAAGGGTGTCGGCTCAAAGGCTGTTGGCTCGCTGCGCCCGGGTGGCATCCAGATTGGTGACGGTCGCCGTGGCGGCATTGTCAGGATGGTTCGGCGCTCCCGCGGGAGCCGCCTCCGGTCCCGCCTGCGGGAGCGGCGCGGGCGCAGCCTGGGGCGTGGCGGGTTGCACGTTCGTCGCCGGCGACGGCTTGTGCGGCTGCCCGATGCGCGGGAACAGGGCGGCGAGCACCTGTTCCTTCGGGCCGAACATCTCGGCGCGGCCGCCGCGGACGGACAGGATCTTGTTGGCCGCGAAGATGGCGCTCGGGCGATGCGCCACGATGACGACGATCTTTCCGGCCTGGCGCATCTGTTGAATGGCATCGTTCAGCGATTGCTCGCCGAGCGGGTCGAGGTTCGAGTTGGGCTCGTCGAGGACCACCAGGAACGGGTTTCCGAACAGGGCGCGGGCGAGACCGATGCGCTGGCGCTGGCCGCCGGACAACGTGGTGCCGCCTTCGCCGACCGGCGTGTCGTATCCCATGGGGAAGGCAAGGATCATGTCGTGCACGCCCGCCATCCGGGCAGCCTCGATCACCTGTTCGGAGGTCGCATCCTTGCGAAAGCGCGCGATGTTCTCGGCAATCGTTCCGTCGAACAGCTCGATGCTCTGGGGCAGGTGCCCGATCGCATCGGCGAGGGCGTCCGGCGAATACTGGCCGATCAGGGCATTGTCGAAGCGCACCTCGCCACGGGCCGTCGGCCATGCGCCGACCAGCGCCCGGACGAGGGTGGACTTGCCGCAGCCGCTCGGCCCGATGATCCCGAGGGCGTCGCCGGCCTCGATCTCGAACGACACGCCGGACACGGTCGCGACGGCTCCCCCAGGAGGCACGATGGCGATGTCGCGCACTGACAAAGCGTGGCGCGGGCGCGGCATGCCATGCTGCTGCTGGGCCGCTTTGGGAAGCTTGGCGGTGAGCGCCCGCAGGCGTCGAAGAGCCTGCCAGGCGGTCGATGTGCTGCGCCAGTTGCCGATGACCTGATCGATCGGCGCGAGCGCGCGGGCGAGGATGACCGAGGTCGCGATCATGGCGCCGGGCGACATCAGCCCTTCGATGACCAGATAGGCCCCCAGGGCGAGCATCGCCGATTGCAGCACGTGGCGGACCGTCTTGGAAATCGCGCCGAAGACGCTGGCGTGATCGGCGAGATCGCGGGCGTGCGAGATCGAGTTCACGTAGCCGCTGCCCCAGCGCTTGCAGAGATCGTCTCCCATGCTCATGGCCGCGGCCGCTTCGGAATTGCGCCTCGCATCCAGAAGCAGGGTCATGGTTGCCGAATGCGCCTGGGTTGCAACCTTGATCGTGCCTTTGGTGGTCCACTCATTGATGAGGCTGAGAATGACGAGGAACAGGGCGCCGCCCGCGGCGGCAAGAAACAGGATCGGGTTCACGATCAACAGGATGGCGAAATAGATCGGCATCCAGGGCAGATCGAGGAGGGCGACCGGACCGGGGCCCATCAGGTAGTTCCGGATGGCCGCCAGATCCTGAAGCGGATCATGGTTGCGGGCATGGGGGCCGAAATGGAGCGGGAGCTTCAGCGTCGCCTCGAAGAGCGTCGGCGCCAACTGGTGATCGAACGTGATGCCGACCCGGGCCATGAGCTTGCCGCGAAGCCCCTCCAGCAGGCCGTAGAAGCCGTAGAGCAGAAGGGCCAGCAGGGTGAGCGCCGCCAGCGTGGGAAGGCTCTTGCTCGACAGGACCTTGTTGTAGACCAGCATCATGAACATGGGGCCGGTCAGCATCAGGATGTTGCCCAGGCAGCTGATGGCGCTGATGCCGATCAGGGGCCTCCTCAGGGTGCGAAGAGCGGTGCGAAGCTGAACTTCGGCGCTGGTCCTCATTCCATTCCTCATCGCGAGCGTCCTTGCTGCGTGCCGCCTTCGCGCGGTGAAGCCCTGCGGCGTCCGAGGCGACGGCCTGTCTGTCTATGGGCTGATCATGGGTGATCCGCGCTCCGGGCGCTGTGAGATGCTTCACAATCTCTCAATGGGATTGCGGCCACGCCTGCAGATGGACAATCGCGATGCTGGGAGGGGCGAAGTCGCGCAAAAAAATGAGCGCCACCGGCTTTCGGCCGATGGCGCTCTCGGGGATAGGGCGGTTAGTAGTAGATCGGGAACGAGTGGTCGTACGAGGACTGGTCGTTGAGCAGATGGGCGTCCTGGTTCGTCATCGCGAAGGCATCGCCGCCGGAACCGAACAATCCGTGACCGCCCTGCGCATCGGTGAGAGCAGCCTGCGAGATCGGGCTGGCATTGACGTTGAGGTCGGGGCTTCCGAAGCCGAAGTAATCCGAGGAGTCCATGGACTGGTAGTTGACGCTCTCGGCGCTCTGGTTCGTCACCGCGGTCGCATCGCCGCCGTGACCGGCGATCCCGGCGCCGCCTTCGGCAACAGTGGTGGCAACCTGGGTGATCGGGCTGGCATTCACGTTGAGAGACATGGGCTATCCTATCTTTGCTCAGTGTTGCGTTCAATACCGCCTGAGATCTGATCTCCGTTGGCGATGATTAGACTTTGAACCACTTGGCCCGATCCAGCTGTGAACCGCTTCACACCCGCGAATTTTTTTGCGCTTGGGCGAAATTTTTTTGATCTGCCGGTGCGATCGCCTTCGTGCTCGGAAAAGAGAAAGGGCCCCTGTCGGGGCCCTTCAGATGAACGAGGATATCGGTCGTCGCGGTCCTGCGCGATTCAGCCGAGAACCGGGTCGTGCGGGATGACGGTGAATTGGTCTGTCGATGCGGATTGCAGGCCGATCGCGTTCACGTCGCCTCCCACATCGATCGAGCCGCCGTCGGCGGCGTTCAGGAAGACGGCCGTGTTCTCGATCTGTGTGGTCTGAATCAAGGTATTGAAGTTCACTTCGAGATGGTCGATGGCGAAGACGAAAATCGGCGGCATGGCTCCCCCATGGTCGAAGCCGCCGGACAGCACCGCGTCGAAGCCTCCGGCATCGTCCCAGGCCGCCGCATCCCAGCCAAGGCCTCCCCCGTCATGCGGTTGAGCGGTATCTTGTGGTTGAGGTGTGTCTTGCGGTTGAGGGGGGTCATGCGCTTGCACGGGGTCGTGCGCCTTCTCCTGGGCATGCGGCTGCGCGGACGCATGGGGTTGTGTGGATGCGACGGGGCTGCCGCTGTGAGACGGCGCAGGACTGCCATAGTCGGTTCGGAAATGGTCGTTCGGCGGGCCGCCCCTGTCACCGTCGTCATGGATATCGCTTCGACCACCGCGCATCCGTTCGAAGGGGGCATCGTCCTGATGGCCGGGTCTGTTCCAATCGTCATGCCATTGCTGGTCGTGCATCGGGCTCTCCTCGATCACGGCCCGATCGGTCGATCATGCTGATCCTTTGGCAGACATCGGGCCCGGTGCACCGGGTTTACACCCTTGTCCGGAGGTGGACAGTGATCTGCTTCACAGTCCGCCTGCCGGACGATATGCTGGAAGACCTTGCTTCATTGTTGTGGGAAATTGACCATGGCGGAGGCTCAATCATCGAATGCAGCGCCCGGCGCGGACAAGCCCGTGAAGCTCGAGTCGCTCGATATCTTCAAGGCCATCGATCCGACGACCGTCGAGCAGATCGCCCGCAAGGCTCAGACGCGAAACCTGGACAAAGGCGAGCTTCTGTTCAATGTCGGGGATGTGTCCGATGCGCTCTACGTGATCGCCGACGGGCGTGTCCGGATCTGGGCCGTGTCGGCGGCAGGCGCCGAAGTGACGCTGAACGTTCTCACGAACGGGGCCGTTTTCGGAGAGATCGGCATGCTCGATGGGGACGTGAGGACCGCCGGCGCGTCCGCCATGCTCCGGACCCGCCTGACCAGCATCGCCCGGCGGACCTTCTATGAGGCGCTGGACCGCGACCCGCAGCTGGTGCGCAACGTGATCGACCTTCTGTGCCGTCGGCTCAGGTGGACCAGCGCCCGCATGGAAGACGCGACCTTGCGCCAGGCGCCTCAGCGGCTCGCGCGGATCATCGGCCATCTTGCCCGGGATCACGGCAAGGCCACGCCGAAGGGGATCGAGATCGCTCTCAAGCTGACGCAGAGCGAAATGGCCCAGTGGACGGCGATGTCGCGGGAGGGCTTGAACAAGCTTCTCAACCGCTGGGCCGAGGAGCGAATCCTGACACAGGACCGAGGCGGTCTGATCGTTCACGATCTCGAACGGATCGACGATATCGCCGAGTTCGGCGAGTGAAGCATCGAACGCATAAGCGGAAGCCGGTTTTGCGTGGAGAGATGCTCGATTCGTCAATGGTGCCGGCGTGCTACGAGCTGTTGCGCGCGGCTCAGGAATTGCAGGCGTTCGTCCCGCGCCGGGATTTCCCGCGCCAGGGCTTCGACGAGCGCGGTCAGATCCGCCACGTTCGCGGCGTGCCGCTTGACGAGCAATCCGGCGACAGGGCCGAGATAGGTCGTCAGGGTGCGGGCAATCTCGGGAAGGCAAGCCTCGAAGGCGGAAGGTTCCATCGCAGCCGAGGGACGCGTCGCCTCCCGGGCAACGGCCTCGGCGGGTGCTGAAGGCGTCTCCAAAGGGCGGGAGGGAACGACCAGAGGCGCAGCCTTCGGCAGCGAGACCGTACGAGCCTCCGGAGCGGGCAGGGGCGGCGGCGCCGGGACGCTCCAGTCTTCCGCTCTTGCGGAGGCCAGCGACAGCACGGTCCGGTCGAGCGGCTCGATCCGGCTTATGGTCGCGTTCATGTCGGTGTCCGTTGGCGACGTCGTCACGCTGAACGTGGTGATCCGGCGCGGGCTGTGCTTGAGATCGAACACGCCGCGCTCGCCGAACGTCGCGGAGATGCGGGGCGCCACGGCTTCCATGACGGCGGCCGAGACGAGGATCCCGCCGGGATCGGCAAGGCTCTCCAGACGGGCCGCGATGACGAGCGTCTCTCCGAAAGGAAGATCGTCATGGAACAGGACGTCACCAAGATGGATGCCGATCCGCATGCGGACCGCGTCGAACTTCGTCATCACCGCGAGGCGCGCCTGGGTGTCGAGGGCGCAGCGGACCGCATCGACGGCGCTCTCGAAGAGCGCGAAAATCCCGTCCCCGGGCATTCCGAAGAGCCACCCGCCATGGGCCGCGAGCTCTTCCCGGGCGATGCGCCGCGTTGCCCACAAGGCGTCGAGCGTATTGGTCTCGTCGACCGAGACCAAGCCGCCGAAATTCGCCATGTCGGCTGCGAAGACCGCTCGAAGGCGTCGGACACGCTTGCCTGCAGGCTGCGGAGCATCGGGTGCCGGATTATCCATCATTCCTTCATCGCGTGCCTACACGTCACTGTTTGGTCTCGCTGAGTTTACCACGGATCTTGAGAAAGCTCGCGCGATCCCGCTCGCTGGGAATGAAGTCCGAAAGCCGCCGATAGAAATCGTCGCGCCCGACCGACTTCTCCGCTTGGCGGGCGACGAGCGTCGGTGCGACCGGGCCGATCAGGGGCAGCAGAACCTCGGTGACGGCGCGGATTTCCGTCTGGGAGATGACGGCTTCCATCTGGGCGATCTTGAAGCCCTTGTCGTCGCGCAGCACCTGCTGGGCGGTCTTGCGGAAGGTCGCCGCTTCCGCCTCGGTGGTGATCTTCCCGACGAGCCATTCGAGGAACGTATCCACGTCCATGGTCTCATGAGAGGCCTGCTTCACCAGAAGGTGTCCGATCGGGCCGAGCGAATGCGCGAGAGACCGTCCGAGCGCATCGATGGCGCCCGGCGTGAGCACTTCCGCCATGGTCTGGTTGAGCTGCTCCTTGACCGGCGCCGCCTGCTCCTTGCCGGGCATGTGGGAGAGCTCGGTCAGGTCGAGGGGCGGAAGATCGGCGCTGGGGCGCATCTCGATGGATGTATTGAGCGCGACGACGAACTCGTCCGCGGTCTGGAAGCGGTCCTCCGGGTTGCGCGCCAGCGCCCGCTGCACGACCGCATCGATCTCCGGCCAAAGCTCGGGCCGGTAGGAGACGATCGACGGAGGCGGATCGTTCATGAGCTTGCGCATCAGCTCCGGCAGATCGGCGGCGATGAACGGCTTCGCGCCGGTCAGCATCTGGAAGAGGATGACCCCGGCCGAGAAAAGGTCGGAGCGGGCATCGGCCGGACGCCCGAGGAATCTCTCCGGAGCCATGTAGTTCGGCGTGCCGATGGGGATGCCGCCGGGCCTCGTGAGGTCGAGCGCTTCCACATGGGCCACGCCGAAATCCGAGACCTTGATCGAGGCCGCTGACGGGCAAAGGATATTCGCGGGCTTGACGTCGCGATGGATAACGCCCTTGGAATGGGCATAGCCCAGGGCAAACAGAAGCTGCGCCATGATTTCGCCGACCTGTCGGATCGGCAGCAGCGTACCCCGGCGGATCACGTTCTCCAGGGTTCCCGCGTTGACATATTCCATGATGATGTAGGGCGCACCGTCCTGCTCGACGAAATCGAACACCGTGACGATATTCGGGTGAAGGCACCGCGCCGCCGAGCGCGCCTCGCTGGCAAAGCGACGGAGAAGCTCGTCGTTCTCCGTCAGGTTCTCGAGGATTTCCGGACGAAGCGTCTTGATCGCCAGCGGCCTGTCGATCTGCTCATCGTAGCCTTTGTAGACGACGCCGATCGCACCGCGACCGATGACGTGATCGACACGATACTTGCCCACTCTAGCGGGCATGGCGCCGCCGGTTCCACCTTGGCTGCTGCCTGTCCTCAGATCCTTGTCTGCGGCCATCGGAGAACATCCTCTGACGAGCGATCATCTGGTTCTGGTAGGCCAGGGATCAATGGTGTCGATCATTTTTCGAGCATCTTCAAAGCGCTATCGAGGCTCCTGCGCATGCGGTTGAAGGAACGGGACAGGGACGCGATCTCGTCGGACCCGGGATATTCGAACTCGGCGATCGAAGCGTCACCCATGCTGACGGCTTCCGCGGTCTTCGCCATCCGGGTCACCGGGCTGATCACGTACCGGTTCAGAAGGATGTTGAGCAGCGCCATCAGGACCAGGAAGATGATGCTGGACGTGCCGACGAACAACCCGAGATTCCGCCAGATCGATCCTTCCGCGATGTCCATGGGCACGGAGATGATCTGGGCCCCGATGGTTTCGTTGAGCTTCCAGCCGAAGCCGTTCTTGCTGCCGTAAAGAGCGACCATCGATGTGGGTGCCCTGTCAGGGGTGGAGTGACAGGTCAGGCAGGACTCGTCCTTGATCACGAGCGGGTAGGTCACCGTGTAGTTCGAGCGGTTGTCGATCGTCTGGAAACTGACATCCTTGGTCAGGTCGGGATTGGCGCGCAGCTTCTCGATCAGTTCACGTTCCCAGTCGCGCGCAAGATCGGCCGGATTGGTCGGGTTGAGCGCGGCTTCCTTGTAGAAGAACTGCGGATAGAATCCCCGGAAGTTGCGAAACGCCGTCTGGGCGGAAAACGACGGGACCGTCTGCGGCAGGAACTGAACGCTCGAATGCTCCGCCAGCAGCGGCTGTATCTCTTCCGAGGTATAGCGACGAATGGACAGCGCCTGAGCCCGCAGAACGTCGATCTGCGACTGTAGCTGCTCCATGGCTTCTCGCCGGGAGATTTGATAAAATGGATAAATCGACAGGCCGAGCCCGAGCAGATAGCAAACGGCGAGAATGATGTTGAATTTTAGCCGTAGTCCCACGGGAGATCTCCAACGGCTGGTGAGTTTAGTGCGCGTCACAACTTCCGAATTTCATGATAGTGCAAGTCTTGGAGACGTGCCATGCATTTCGGTCAAGCAGGCAGCTTGTCTAGGAGATTCTCTGTGCGCAAGAGCACATGGGGAGAGCTTGGGAGGACATGCGCGATACTCCTTTTCGGGAGTATCACCTTTGCGATTTCATTGCTGCTGACGAGCGCGATCTCCGCGCAAGCCGCCGGACGAGCCGCTTTAGTCCTAGTGGCGGAAGATTATCAGAAGCTTGCGAAGTCCAGTATCGGCACGAAGCGGGGCAACGAAATTGCTCAAGCCCTTCAGGCGCACGGCTTCGATGTGATCGTCAGTCCCAACCCGAGCAACGCGACCGCCCGGGCCAATCTCCGGGATTTCGCCGCGAAGGCGGAGGGCGCCGAGCTGGCATTCGTCGTGCTCATCGGGCATGGCGTGTCATGGAGCGGGCAGACCTTCTTCCTGACGACCAACACGGAAATCGGCCGGGCTGCCGACCTGCTGTCACGTGCGCTCTCGACGACGAACATCGCGCAGATCGCGGGACGGGCGCAGACTGGCGGCGTGTTCTTCTTCATGACGTCGCCGAGTTTCGAGAACCCCATCGAAGGTCTCGATGCCAGGCCGCAATTCACCAGCGATGTTCCCAAGAATGCCGTTACGGTTTTCTCCAGTTCGGCGCGTATTCCGGTCTCCCGCATCGACGCTGCGGGAGAGCAGGCGGCGGAGGCCGTGGCGAAGCTCCTTCAACAGCCGGGCCCGTCGCTCAATGAGCTGATCAAGGTTGCATCGAACGGAGGCATGGGAGCCGTGTTCGGGCGCGTGGACGATGTCAGCCTGACGAAGCCTGCTCCGGCTCCGTCGGCCATCGAGCGGCCGGTTGCGGCCGTTGCTCCGCAGCCGGCGCCGCCCGTTCAGAAAAGCGAGGAGCCCGATGGGAAGCTGGAAGCGGAACGAAGAGCACGCGTGGAGGCCGAGGCGCGCGCCCGCGATGAGCAGCTTCGCGCCGAGCGGGCACAAGCCGAGGTTCTGAAAGCGCAGGCGGATGCCAAGAAGGCTCAGGCCGACGTGGAGAAGGCCCAGGCCGACGCGGAACGGGCGAAGCAGGAAGCCCGGCGGGTCGAGGCCCAGGCTCAGATCGCGGCCGCCCAGGCGGAAGAATTGCGGCATGCATCCGTGCCGACGCCTGTCGACGATGCGCAGCTTGGGCAGAAGCAGCGCCGCCTGATTCAGCAGCGCCTCCATGACCTGGGTCTCTATACGGGACCGATCGACGCCATCATGGGGCCTCTGACCCGGGAGGCGATCATGGGCTATCAGAAGAGCCGCAATGCCGCCGTCACGGGCTACCTGACCGCCGAGCAGTTCGATGCGTTGCTTCCGAAGGAGGCGCAGTGAGCGAATGTCCGCGACGCTTATGGTTCGCGGCGCTCCACGCGGAAGGATTGAACGCGGATCCGTCCGTGGACGACCACCTCGGGTCGGTCCTTATCCACCATCTCCCGAGCTGCTTCGGGCGCTCCCCTGACCTCGCCGGCCTGTTCCGCGGCGGCGGCGCCCTCCCAACCCTCGGAATTCCAGGCGGCCCGCTGCTCGTCGAGGTCGAGAACGCCTTCCCGATCCAGAATGTCGACGACGGTTCCGACATCCGACGGGTCGCATTTGACGATGACGACGGTGCCGCCGCGGATCACCCCCTCCGCATAGGCATGGGCATCGGTCCGCGGCACGCCGAGATCTTCCAGGAGAGGAGCCAGGTTGTGCGGGGTCGTCCAGATGTCGATGGCGCTCGCCGGAATGCCGGCGTGCTTCAGGCGGCTTGCAGCGTCGTTTGCATGATGCTCGCTGTGAAAGAGGGACGTGACGGTCTTGGTCATCGGGTCGATTCCCTGCGGGTCCGCGCGATGCGCTCGTGCGTCGGACCCGAATAGGCCCGTCCGGGCGCGGTCGCCTTACTCTGCACTCCCGTCAATGTATCACGCCGCACTCGCCGCCACCACCGACCAGGCAGGGGCCGCAAATACGCACGACGAAGCTCGGCCTTTTTTGGTGTGGCCGGACACAATTCCTGCCGACATTAACGGATTAACGACGAGTTCCGGCGAAAGCTGGCGGAGATCGTCGCCCGAGAGCTCGGATCGAAACCCTGTTGCCCGATTACGTGATCATCACCCTCATCATCCTGACTGCGGCGGCAGGGATCATCGGCGTCGCGTTTCTCTTCGCGCGCGGGTACGACGACGATCTCGCGCGAGCCGAGGGCGATCTGGCGAACCTCGCCCTCTCGCTTCAGGAACGGACGGACGGCGTCTTTCAATCGATCGAAGGCGTCCTGCGCGACGTGGTGAGCCGGATCCCGCAGAACTGCCTCCAGGTGCATGAATTCGACGGCTTCGCCGCCTCGCAGGCGACGAAGGCGGTTCTGGTCGGCGCGTGCCACTCCCTGTCCCAGATCGTCCGCATCGATTTCGTCAATGCCCGGGGGCGGGTCGTCGGCTCCTCGACGCCGCGTCCGATGTCCGACCCGATCTATGTCAGGGACACGTCCTATTACCGGGCTCTCGCGACAGACCCGTCGCTCACCCTGTATCTGGGCGAGCCGATGCGAATCCGCGCCACGGGCAAGAAGGTTCTGTCGCTCGCCCGCAAGATCGAGGACGCCGAGGGGCAGTTTCTCGGCCTCGTCGTGTCCACCATCGATCTCGATCATTTCGAGAGGATCTTCAAGGATCATCTGAGAACCCTCTCGCTGGCGATCACGCTCTACCGGCGCGACGGCGTCATCCTCACCCATTGCCCGATTTCCGAAAGAGCGCTCGGACGCCGCATCTGGCGCCCCAACACGCCCCTGCAGCGCCTGATCGCCAAGAGCATCCCCACCATCATCCGCGATGTCAGCTGGATCGACCGCAAGGAACGGGTGGTCGCGCTTCATCCGCTCGCCCATTACCCGGGCGGCATCGCGGTCAGCCGGACCGTGGCGGAGCTCATGGCGGGACGGCGGCTCGAGAGCCGCCTGATCGGGTTCTTCGCCTACATGATGGATATCGGGATCGAGGCGGCGAGCCTGCTCGGCCTTCGGCATGTGAGAACCGGCATCCTGAGAGCCGCCAGCGAGAGCTACCTGTCGCGTCACGATGTTCTGACCAAGCTTCCCAACAGGCTGCTCTTCGTCGAGAACCTGAAGCGGACATTCCTCGCCGCCCAGCGGTCCAACACCGATTTCGCCCTGCACCTCATCGATCTCAACCGGTTCAAGGACATCAACGACAACCATGGGCATGGCGTCGGTGACGAGATCGTCCAGACCGTGGCGCGGCGCCTGCGCGAACGGCTCCGCAAGACCGATTTCATCGCCCGCATCGGCGGCGACGAATTCGCGATCATCCAGCGGCCGATCCGGAACCGGCAGCAGGTCCTGGGTCTCATCGCGACGATTCAGGCCGCCATGCAGGTCCCATGCACGGCCGGCAACACGGAGATCGAAATCGGCCTGTCCATCGGCACCGCCATCGCGTCCACCGATGGCAAGACCTCGACCGACCTGATGAAGGCCGCCGACATCGCGCTTTATGCGGCCAAGTCCGATTCCAGCAGCAGCTACAGGCTCTACGACGCGGGCATCAGGGACACGCGCGCGGAGCGTCGCGCGCTCGAGGGTGCCCTGAAGACGGCCCACGACAACCGGGAGTTCGAGCTGTTCTACCAGCCGATCCTGGACCTCGCGACGAACCGGATGTGGGGCTGCGAGGCCCTGGTGCGCTGGAAGCACCCGTCGAAGGGGATGATCTCGCCGCTGCAATTCGTTCCGGCCGCCGAGGAATCGGGCCTCATCGGCCCCATCGGCGACTGGATCCTGGAGGAGGCCTGCCTGACCGCCATGTCCTGGGAGCAGCCGCTCAAGGTCGCGGTCAATCTCTCGCCGGTGCAATTCAGGAACAGGGACGTGTTCGCCAGCGTCAAGAGGGCCCTGGAGATCTCCGGCATGCCGGCCCAGCGCCTCGTCCTGGAAATCACGGAATCCGTCAAGCTCACCGAGGAAGCCACCGCGACCCTGAAGCGGCTCAAGGCTCTCGGCGTCTCGATCGCCCTCGACGATTTCGGCACCGGCTATGCCTCGATGAGCTATCTCAGGAGCTTTCCCTTCGACAAGATCAAGATCGACCAGTCCTTCGTGCGCAGCATGCTCGACTCGTCCGACAGCCGCGCGATCGTCAAGGCGACCATCGGCCTTGCGAAGGACCTGCGGATGAGCACGACGGCCGAAGGCGTCGAGACGGAGGAGCAGCTCAATGCGCTGCGCCTGGCGGGCGCCTCCCAGGCCCAGGGCTACCTGATCGCCAAGCCCATGCCACGCGAAGCCCTCGCGGCCTTCATCACGGAGACACAGAAGTCCCAGCCGAGGATGCGGGAGGAGCAGGGCGCGGCGCGGGCGGTTGCGTAAGCATCGGACTAAAATGGATTCCCTTTTGGGGCCGGTGCTCTAGGTTCAACCATAATGGGTGACTATGGTCGCCCGGTTGAGAGCAACCGGAATGCCGCTACTACTCGCAGAACAGTGCCGGGCCGCCCGTGGACTCCTGGACTGGACCCAGGAGGAACTCGCCGCGCGGGCCGACGTCTCGCGCAGCACCATTCGCGATTTCGAGAACGGCCGTCACCATCTCCACTCCGCGACGGCGGCCCAGGTCGTGGCGGCCCTGGAGCGCGGCGGGGTCATGCTGATCCCGTCGGACGAGGCAGGTCCCGGGGTGCGGCTTCGGAGCCCGATAACCTGACTCAGCCCTTCGGAGGGATCAGATCCTCCACTTCATCGGCTGTCGGAACGTCCCTGCACCCCTCCGTCCGGTCGCGATAGAGGGACGCCCTGGCGAGCAGCATGAGGGTCACCGGCGTGGTGAGCGTGACGAACACGGCGATCAGGACCTCGTGAATGACCGGCTTTCCTTCGAGCACGCTGAAGAAGAGGGCCGATGCGGCCAGGATGCAGCCCATCCCGAATGTCGTGCCGAGCGTGGGGGCATGGACCCGGGCATAAAAGGTGCCGAGCCGCAGAAGCCCGATCGACCCGATCAGGGTCACCGCCGCGCCGATCAGGACGAGGATGGCCGTCAGCAGGGCCGCCCAGGCGGGAAGTCCTTCGGCCATCGTCATTCGATCACCTCTCCGCGCATGAGGAACTTGGCGAGCGCCACGGTCGCGACGAAACCCAGGAGCCCGATGATCAGCGCCGCCTCGAAATACAGGGTGCTGCCGGCGCGGATGCCGAAGGTGACCAGCAGCAGCATGGCATTCACGTACAGCGTATCCAGGCCGAGGATCCTGTCCTGGGCGCGCGGACCGACGACGAGGCGGTAGGTGGCGCAGCACAGGGCGAGACCGAGCAGGACCTGGGCGCCCGTGACGGCCCAACCGAGAATGAAGGTGCTCATCATTCGAAGATCTCCATCAGCAGCCGCTCGTAGCGATCCTTGATGAGCCGGAGCCACGCGGTCTCGTCTACCAGGTCCAGCACGTGCATCAGCAGGGTGCCCTTGGCACTGTCGTAGTTCACCCAGATCGTCCCGGGAGTCGACGTGATGATGATGGACAGCACCGTGAGCCCGTGTCGGCTGCGCATGTCGAGCGGGATCGTCAGGAAGCCGGCATTCACCCCGGGCTCGCGCGAGCGCACGATGATCCGCCCGACGGCGAGGTTCGAGCGCAGGATGTCGACGAACACCATTCCCGCAAGCCGCAGGGCCGCTCCGGGACGGCGGATGCGCGGCTTCTCGGGCCGCAGTGCCGCCATGACCCAGGAGGCCAGAACCGCCAGAACGCTGCCGAGGACGAGTTGGCCGGCGGAAACGCTCTGGTTCAGCAGGAGCCACAGGGAGAGCAGGGCGACTGAGAGGAGGGGATAGGGCAGGAACCAGCTCATGGGCGAGGCCCCTTTGCGCCTTCACCGGCTTGCGGTGCCGAGAGCACGCCCGACACGTAGCCCTGTGGCGCCTGCAGGGCCTGGGCGGTCGCCTCCATGTAGCGCATGGCCGGGCCGCCGCCGATGGTGAGGCCGAAGGCGAGCAGCAGGAGGGCGATCACCGGAGTCATCTCGATGATCCGCACCCGGGGGACGCTGTCGCTCATGCGGGCCCAGAAGGACGTGATGCCGCTCCGGGTCATGGCGATCAGCGTCGCCAGGCCCGACACCGTCAGGAGGGCGATCAGCACCCAGGCCGAGGCCGGGACCGCGGCACCGTTCGTCTTCAGCATGGCGGCCATCATGCCGAACTTGGCGACGAAGCCGGACAGCGGCGGCAGGCCGGCCAGAAGCAGCGCGCAGGCGATGAAGCTGCCGCCCATCAGCGCGATGGTCGCCGGAATGGCTACGCCGATCTCCTCTTCGAGTTCGTCATCGCTGTCGCCGTAGACCTCCATCGTGACGGCCAGCACGTCGGCACCGGGATCGCGCAGGCGCTCGACCAGCTCGATGAGCAGGAAGAGAGCCGCGATGCCCAGGGTGGAGCTGACGAGATAGAATAGCGCCGAGCCGATGATGGAGCCGTTCCCGATGCCGATGGCGGCGACCAGGGTTCCGGACGAGACCAGGACGCTGCATCCCGCGAGACGCGACAGGGATTGGGAGGCCAGCACGCCGACCATGCCGAACACGATGGTCAGCATGCCGCCGATGAGCAGCCACTCGCCGCCGAATCCGGCAAGGGAGCCTGCCTCCGGGCCGAAGACCAGGCTCCACAGGCGCAGGATGACGTAGACCCCGAGCTTGCTCATGATGGCGAACATGGCGGCGGCCGGCGCGGAGGCGGCGGCATAGGTGGTCGGGAGCCAGAAGTTGAGCGGCCAGGTGCCAGCCTTCATCAGGAACGCGGTGCCGAGAACCGCCGCGGCGGCAGCGAGAAGCGCCGCGTCGCCCGGTGCAAGGCCCGGAATGCGACGTGCGAGATCCGCCATGTTGAGGGTGCCGGTGACGCCATAGGCCAGGCTGGCCCCGATCAGGAAGAGCAGGGATGCCGTGAGGTTGATCGCGATATAGGCCAGCCCTGCCCGGACGCGCGCCTTCCCGTCCCCATGCAGGACGAGGCCGTAAGACGCCGCGAGCAAGACCTCGAAGAACACGAAGAGATTGAAGAGGTCGCCGGTCAGGAAGGCGCCATTGAGGCCCATGAGCTGGATCTGGAAGATCGTATGGAAGCGCGGTCCCGCGCGATGCCAGCGCGCGAGCGCATACAACAGCGACGCGATGCCGAGCACGCTCGTCAGCACGAGCATGAGGGCGGAGAGGCGGTCGAGCACCAGCACGATGCCGAAGGGGGCCGGCCAGTTCCCCAGCTGGTAGGTGCGCACGCCCGACCCCGGAGCCGTCGCGTCCGCCTGCTGCAGCAGGAGGATCGAAACGATGAGCAGGATCAACGTCGTGGCGATTCCGATCCCGCCCTTGAGGGAACGGCGGCGCTCCTCAAGAAGAAGCATCACCGCGCCGGATATGAGCGGCAGCACGATGGGCACGATGATCAGGTGGTCGATCATGTCCTTCATCGCACGTCCTCCCGACCATCCACGTGGTCGGTTCCCGTGAGGCCTCGCGAGGCCATCAGGACGACGAGGAACAGCGCCGTCATCGCGAAGCTGATGACGATGGCGGTGAGGACCAGCGCCTGCGGCAGAGGGTCGGCATAGAGCGCCGGATCGACGGCCTCGGCGTTCTCCAGCACGGGCGGGGCTCCGACCCGAAGCCTGCCCATGCCGAAGATGAAGAGGTTTACCGCGTAGGAGACCAGGGAAAGGCCGATGATGACCTGGAACGTGCGCGGGCGCAGCAGCAGCCACACGCCGGAGGCGGTGAGAATGCCGACCGCAAGGGCGAAGATGAGTTCCATCATGCATTCTCCTTCGTCAGGTCGGGCGTGGCGGACGGGAGCGGCGGCCGGGCGGCGCGCGGGACGCGGAGCGACTGGTGCGCGAGGGCGATCAGGATGAGCACCGTGGCGCCGACCACGACCGCGAAGACGCCGAGGTCGAACAGGAGCGCGGAGGCGGCGGGAACCTTCCCGATGACCGGCAGGTCCAGATATTGGAAATACGAGGTCAGGAACGGATAGCCGAAGAGTAGGGCGCCGAGGCCCGTGAACACCGCGCAGAGCAGGCCGAGGCCCATCCACCGGATCGGAAGCACACGAAGCCGCGCCTCGATCCAGCGGGTGCCTCCCGCCATGTATTGCAGGATCAGCGCGATCGACATCGTGACCCCGGCCGCGAAGCCACCGCCGGGCAGGTCGTGGCCGCGCAGGAAGAGGTAGATGGCCACGATGCCGATGACCGGAAACAGCCACTGCATGATGATCGACGGGATCGTCAGATAATCTGCAAGCGTGTCGCCGACCGACCGATCAGGGCTGGCCTTGTCGTAAGCGTCCTGGACCTGCTGCTGCTCCGGCGCCTCGACGCTTTCCGGCGCGGGGCGGAACCGGCGCAGCAGGGAGAAGACGGTGACGGCCACCACCGCGAGCACGACGATCTCGCCGAAGGTATCGAAGCCGCGGAAATCGACCAGGATGACGTTGACGATGTTGCGCCCGCCGCCCTCAGCATAGGCATTCTCGACGAAGTAGCGCGAGACGGTGTCGGGGAGCGGCCGCGTGAGCATCGCGTAAACGATCAGCGACATGCCCGCGCCGGCCGCGACGGCCAGCATCAGGTCGCGGGCGCGGCGCATCCTCGCGCGGATTCCCATCAGCAAATTGTCCGCCGGTGTTTCGATGCGCTTCGGTAGCCAGCGCAGGCCGAGAAGGATCAGCACCGTCGTGACGATCTCGACGAGGAGCTGGGTGATGGCGAGGTCGGGGGCCGAGAACCATACGAAGGTGATGCAGGTGACGAGGCCCGCCCCGCCCAGGAGCACCATGGCCGCGAGGCGGTGGAACTTGGCCTGATGGGCCGCCCCGATGGCGCATGCGCCGCCGACGATCCAGAGCAGGAGGAAGGCAGGATCGAAGGCCATGTCCGGCCGCGCGCCGACATCGAGCCCATGCCGGTAGAGGGGCCACAGGGCGGCAACGACCGCGAAGGCGACGAGCAGGCGCAGCTGCGGCTGGAGGCGCTGCGTGCCGAACAGGCGCTCCAGCGACCGCGCCCAGCGCCACGACACCTCGACGAGCACCCGCTCGAAGATGCGCTGGCCCTTGAGGCGTCGTATCAGAGGCGGCCCCTCGATGCCCTTGGCGAGATAACCCTGCAGCAGCCAGTACAGAAGGATGCCGCCGGCCAGGGCGATCACGCTCATGAGCAGAGGCTCGTTGAAGCCGTGCCAGATGGCAAGACTGTAATAAGGCGTCTCGGGCCCGAGGACCGCCCAGACCGCCGCCGCCAGGAAGGGCTTGATGGTCATGGCCGGAAGGATGCCGACGAGCAGGCATACCAGGACCAGCAGCTCGATAGGAAAGCGCATCCAGTGCGGCGGCTCATGCGGCGTGCGCGGCAGGTCGGTCGGCGGAGGGCCGAAAAACACGCCGTGGATGAAGCGGAGGGAATAGGCCACGCTGAACGCGCTCGCCAGCATGGCGAAGTAGGGCAGGGAATCGTCGAGAAGTGAATCCACGTGGGATTCCGCCGCCTCGGCGAAGAACATCTCCTTCGACAGGAAGCCGTTGAGAAGCGGCACGCCGGCCATGGCGGCGGCCGCGACCATCGCGAGCGTCGCGGTGATCGGCATGAACCTGAACAGGCCGCTCAGGCGACGGATATCGCGGGTGCCGGTCTCGTGGTCGATGATGCCCGCTGCCATGAACAGCGACGCCTTGAAGGTCGCATGGTTCATGGTGTGGAAGATCGCCGCGACGGCCGCGAGAGGGCTGCCCAGACCTAGGAGCAGCGTGATCAGGCCGAGATGGCTGATCGTGGAATAGGCCAGCAATCCTTTCAGGTCCTGCTGGAAGATGGCCGCATAGGCGCCGAGCAGCAGGGTGCTGAGGCCCGCCGTCACGACGATGTAGAACCAGGCTTCCGTGCCGGACAGAACCGGCCAGAGCAGGGTGAGCAGGAACACGCCCGCCTTCACCATCGTGGCGGAGTGGAGATAGGCCGAGACGGGCGTGGGCGCCGCCATGGCGTGCGGCAGCCAGAAATGGAACGGGAACTGGGCGCTCTTGGTCAGGGCTCCCAGCAGCACCAGGATCAGGGTCGGAAGATAGAGGCTGCTGGCGCGGACCTGGTCGCCGGAGGCAAGCACCTTGTCGAGATCGTAGCTGCCCACGATGTGGCCGAGCAGAAGGACGCCGACGAGAAGGCAGAGACCGCCCGTGGCCGTGACCGTGAGCGCCATGCGGGCGCCGTCGCGGGCGCTGGCGTTGTTGTGCCAGTAGCCGATGAGCAGGAAGGAGAAAAGGCTCGTCAGCTCCCAGAAGAAGACGAGCTGGATCAGGTTGCCTGAGAGCACGATGCCCAGCATGGCGCCCATGAAGGCGAGTAGGAACGCGAAGAAGCGCGGCACCGGATCTGCCGGGGACATGTAGTAACGGGCATAGAGCGCCACCAGGAACCCGATGCAGGTCACCAGCATCGAGAACAGCCAGGTGAAGCCGTCCATCCTCAGGCTGAAGTCGAGTCCCAGCTCCGGTATCCACGAGAGGGTGGCGTGCAGGACGCCGCCGCGGCCCACCGCAGGATACTGGAAGGCGGTCAGGACGGCCCCGCAGAGGGCAACGGCACCGGCCAGGAAGGCCGCGCCGTTACGCGCATCCTGGCGCAGAAAGGTGGCAACGAGGCTCCCGATGAAAGGAAGGGCGACGATGGCCAGGAGGGGCAAGCCACTGGACATGGATAGGACGATCTCCTTCCGGGCGGGGAGCGGGACAAAACTCCGACATTTGCGCGATATCGCCCAATATGGTTGACATGCCTGCCGTGTTGCAAGAGCTTTGCCGAAAAAATCAGGATCGGGCGAAAGCATGGAGCCGCTCTGCCCGATATAGATCCCTGACCTTATATGGAGCAATGTAGATCGCGCCGGACATCTTTCCGCGATTTTCTCTCGCCTCGTCCCGATCTGACGCAACAGTGGCTCGCTGCCTGTCTCCGCGATGTGCAGCCTCCCGGAGCCCCGCCCCATTTCCGACAGCCGCCGCTCGCATGATGGCTGCCGAGGTTGCGCAAGAGAGGCCGGTGTCGGTCTGGCGCGGCGGAGGTGCATCATGAAACGGAGTCCGGTCCTGGTGGATCTGGCCCTTCAGGGCGGAGGATCGCACGGCGCATTCACCTGGGGCGTGCTGGACCGGCTTCTCGAGGAGCCCTGGCTTCGCATCACGGGCATTTCAGGTACATCGGCCGGCGCGATGAACGCTGCGATCCTGGCGGATGGCTGGCTCGAAGGGGGCGCGGAGGGGGCCCGCCATGCGCTCGACCGATACTGGAGACGCGTGTCACGGGCCGCGGCCTTCAGTCCCTTGCAACGCTCGCCCCTGGACCGTCTCATGGGCCGCTGGACGCTCGACACGTCTCCGGCCTACGTGGCGATGGACCTCGCCTCGCGGCTTCTCTCGCCCTCCGATCTCAATCCGTCGGGCTTCAATCCCCTGCGCGCGATTCTGGCCGAGAGCGTCGATTTCGAGCGCCTTGCCGGGTCTCCGATCCAGTTGTTCGTCACGGCGACGAGCGTGCGGACGGGGCGCGGGCGCATCTTCCGCAATGGCGAGATCACGCCTGATGTCCTTCTGGCGTCCGCCTGTCTGCCGACGATGTTCGCCGCCATCGAGATCGACGGAGAACTCTATTGGGATGGCGGCTACGTGGGCAATCCCACCATCACGCCGCTGGTCCGCGAGACCGACGCGCACGACACCATCCTGGTGCAGATCAATCCGCCCGAGCGGACGGACATGCCGCGCACGGCAACCGACATCCTCAACCGCCTCAACGAGATTTCATTCAACTCTCCCTTGATGAAGGAACTCCGGATGATTGCGCTCCTGCGTCAGGTCGCGGATCCCGGAACGGGCGAGGGCGCCCGCTGGGCCCGGATGCGGACGCATCGGATCCGGAGCGACATGCTGGCCGGGTTCGGCGCCTCGTCGAAGCTCAATGGCGAGTGGGAATTCGTGTCGATGCTGCGAGCGGAGGGGCGCCGGGCCGCGAGTGAGTTCCTGGACACCAACGCCGACGATCTCGGCAAGCGCTCGACGGCCGATCTGGATGTCCTGCTGGCGGAGTGCTGAGGCTCGCGCTTCTGGTTCTCGGCAACGAACGAAGCTTGAGTTGCGGAAGAGATCGGGACATTGTCCGATCTGCAAACGCGAACCCGGGGAAGACGATATGGATCGGCCGCAGGCTCCCTCGGAAGCGTCGCATCAGGTACCTCCTCGTCGCTCGTCCATGCACTGGCCGTTGATCACCCTCGTGGTCCTGGCTCTCCTCGGCGCGATCTACGTGGCAGAGGCCGTGATTGCTCCGTTCGCCTTCGCGCTGTTCCTGATCGCGCTCGTCTGGCCGCTTCAGTTCCGGCTTCAGGCCACCATTCCGCGCCTCGTCGCCCTGGCGGTCAGCATCCTGCTGCTCGTGGTGGCGTTCAGCGGATTCGCATCGCTCGTCGTCTGGGCCTTCGGCCGCGTCGGGCGCTGGATCCTGGCCAACATGGGCCGGTTCCAGGAGTTCTACAATCAGATGTCGTTCTGGCTCGAGGAGAGAGGGGTCGCGATAGCGAGCCTGTGGGCCGATCATTTCAACATCGGCTGGCTCGTGGGCCTGACGCAGAAGCTGACCAGCCAGGTGAACACGACCCTGAGCTTCTGGCTCGTCGTCCTCGTCTACGTGATCCTCGGCCTGCTGGAGGTCGAGGGGACGGCCAGGAAGGTCGATGCGCTCCCGAACCGCCGCATCGCGCAGGTCCTGCTCGCTGGGGGCGCGGAAACCGGCGTGAAGATCCGGCGCTACATGGTGGTTCGCACTCTGATGAGCGTTCTCACCGGCGCGCTCGTGTGGGCCTTCGCCGTTCTCTTCGGTTTGCCGCTCGCGCAGGAATGGGGGGTGATCGCCTTCACGCTGAACTACATTCCCTTCATCGGCCCGTTCATCGCAACCCTTTTCCCGACGCTGCTCGCCATGGTCGAGTTCGACACGTGGCAGGCCGTCATCGTGGTCTTCGGCTGCCTGAACGTGATCCAGTTCGTGGTCGGGAGCTATATCGAGCCGCGCCTGTCCGGAAGCATGCTGGCCATGTCTCCCTCGGTGGTGCTGTTCTCCATCTTCCTCTGGACGTTCCTGTGGGGGATCCCGGGGACCTTCATCGGCCTGCCGATCACGATCGCGGTCCTCACCTTCTGTGCCCAGGATCCGGCGACCCGGTGGCTGGCGATGCTGCTCGGTCCACCGGAGGAGACGGATCCGCCCATCCCTGACCGGACCCGTCGGGAAGCCTGACCTCGACGCGCTCGGGCGTGGCGAGTTTCAGCGTCCCGCCGCCGACCGCAAATTTATGCACGAAGAACGACACGCTGCCGTTCTGCGGCGGGTTCATGACCGGAGAGGAGGCGGACACGATCCGCACGCCGCCGCATTGTCCGATCCATTCGGTGTGCCGGTGTCCGTGGAACACGACCAGTCGGTCGGCAAAGGGACGAAGCTGTCCGACGAACCAGGTTCCGTTGATGAGGGCCGTGCCGATGCGCTCGGAGAAGGCTTTCGCGGGCGTGGGATACTCCACGAGATGATGATGGAGCGCGACGATCCAGCCGGCGCGTGGATAGAGCTCCATCGCGGCCGCCAGATCCTTCGCGTGAAGGGCCGATATCAGGCCCAGGGCATTCGTGAACGAGAAATGCGCCTCCGCATTCGAGTTGAGCAGCACCACACCCATGCCGTCGTCGGTCGTCGGCGGAACGACCATGGGAAACACGTCGTCCCAGATCCGGGTCAGGCGCATGGACCGGCGGATGCCGCCGTTGTCCGCGAAGGCCGCGATGTCATCCCGATACGGCGCGAGCGTCTCGCTCAAGGTCGGGCCAAGGCGGCCGCTTTCGGTGTCGAAGCAGAATACCCTGTCGCCGTGCAGCGCTTCCATGATGGACAACGTGCGCAGCTGGCGAATGCGCTTGCCGGGGCTCGTCGGCAGCTCGAGCCGCGCCGGATTAGCACGGTCGACGACGTTCACGTCATGGTTGCCGGGAAGGATCAGCACACGCTCGGCCAAAGCGGGATGGGCCGCAACGGCGTCCATGAACTCCGCCCATTCGCCGGACCGGCCGGCATCCGTCATGTCGCCGGTGATCAGGAAGAGGTCCAGAGGCTCGCGCGCATGAACGGCGTCCAGCCTGTCGAGAACGTGGTGCATCCGGTCGTTGCCCTGTGGCCCTGTCCGGCCGCTTTCGATGCGGAATCCGTAGCGCTCGCCGACCGCATGGAGATCCGACAGATGTGCGACGCGCCAGACCCGGGCGTCGGAGGGCAGGCCGTCGAAGGCCATGAGGTCGGCTGGCCGTCCCAATGCGGCGTCGGCTATGGCCCAGACCAGCGCGGCACCCGTGACATAGCATCCGACGATGACGGTCGCGTTGGCCAGCGCCGGGACGATCAGCTGAAGCGGCGTCAGGAGGTCCCACGCGTCCCCGACCCAGCGCGATGCCGGCCAGGCGAGGACGACGAGCCAGCACGAGAGGGCACTCACCAGAAGGCCGCCTCCCAGGGCGGCGATCGCGTAGAGACGGGTCAGCCGATGGGGCCGGAGACTGGGGGCAAGCCTGCCGGCGATGTGCCGCAACCCTTCGCGGAACAGGGTGTAGATCGGCTGAACGGCCAGGGCATTGAGCGACCAGAAGCTGCGTTCGGCCGCACGCAGCACCGGCTTGCCGCCGAACCATGCGAGGGCGGCGAGACCGGCGAGGATCACCAGCGACCACAAGCCTGCCAGCTCGGTCGCCACCTGCCCGGAGAGGGTGGCGGCCCATCCCAGAACCACCAGGGGCGCGAGTCCCAGGAGGATTGCAGGCAGGCCGATCAGCATGATCCAGGCCAGGACGAGCTTCGGAAGGCTGATCTCCGCCAGAAGCCGCCCGCCGATGGCGAGGAGGGACCGGCTCTTGGTGCTCGCCAGATCGTCCTCCACGTCGCCGCGACGCGGATCGATCAGCAAAGGGGTCGGAGGAAACGGGGCCGGCTCCGGCATCGTCCCTGTCGCCTGGGTGAGCTGAGACTTCGTCGCCATGGCCGTCTCCCGCGACCTGAGAAGGCCGCGCGGCCATCATAAGGCTCCCTTGCGGACAGGACTATGGCACCAGCGGGATCATCCGCGAGGGAAACTTATTCGCCGGCGTTCCACGTGACGCAGCGGTCGCGGCCTTCCCGCTTGGCCCGGTAGAGGGCCGTATCGGCCCGGGCCACGAGAGCGTCCGGGCAGTCCACATCCTCGGGACCGATCGTTGCGAGCCCGATGCTCGTCGTCAGACGTCCGCCGATGCCGCCCGGATGCATGATCCTGGCCGAAGCGAGGGTATCCTGGATCGTCCGTGCGACCGCTAGGGCCCCGGCATGGTCGGTATCCGGCAGGACCAGGGCGAATTCCTCGCCGCCGTAGCGGGCCGCCAGGTCGTCGGGCCGGCTGACCGTTGCCGACAGAATCTTGGCGAATTGCCGGAGCGCCTCGTCGCCCGCCGGATGCCCGGCCCGGTCGTTGAGGATCTTGAAGAAGTCGAGGTCCATCAGCAGGAGGGACAGGCGCTCTCGCGTGCGCTGGAGCCGCCGCCACGCCTGATCGAGCGTCGTGTCGAAGGCGCGCCGGTTCGCCAGGCCTGTCAACCCGTCGGTCGCGGAGGCCCGCTCGAGTTCCCGGTTGAGGCGCCAGAGTTCGAGCTCGTCCACGGCAATCGCCCCGAGATCCTCCAGGGGAGACAGGTCGAACCCGTCGGCGGCCTGCGGCTCGCGCTTGAGGATGCACAAAGATGCGACGGCGGCGCCGTCATCCGTCACGAGCGGCACGCCGGCGTAGAACCGGAAGGGCAGGAGGGGAACGACCGGATGCCCCTCGAGCCGTGAATCGGCCTGCATGTCCCCGATGACCAGGGGCTCTCCCGACGAGATCACGAGCTGGCAGACCGACCGCTCCCGCTCGATCCAGGGACCCACGCCTTCCCCCTGGATCGACTTCATCCATTGATAGCGGTCGTCGATGAAGCCGATGAACGCGGCATCGGCCTTGTAGAACTGGGCAGCCAGGCGGGTGATGCGGTCGAACCGCTCATCCGGAGACGTGTCGAGGATCCCGCAGGAAAAGAGGAAATCGAGCCGTTCGGCTTCGTTGGACGGTGGCTGGGGCACGGCAAACACTTCAAAGTTCCTGTCAGGTCGCAAGGTGAACCAAGCTGCCGTCTCCTACCTCAGCAATGCACGAGCGGCTACTGCGGCTCCGGTGGATAGTGCGGAAAACCGGATTAGCTGTCGGCTCGTTGCGTCGGGAGCGGCGGCATGGGGGGCATGGGGGGCATGGGGGGCATGGGGGGCATGGGGACACTACGATATAAACTTATATTGCAAAGCGCCCGATTTTCAATTCGTTCCAAGCGGAGTGCGGCGACCTTCCGTGTTCGGCTCATGACCCACGATCATCGTCATGCAACCGCGCCTGAGCCGCATGTGTTGAACGGGTGATCCCAGACAGGAGCCCGTGATGGCAGAGACAGTGGCCGATTTCATATGGCAGCGCTTGCAGGAATGGGGCGTGCGCCGGGTCTACGGCTATCCCGGCGACGGCATCGGCGGCCTGATCGCGGCACTGGCCCGCGTGGAGGATGCCGTCGAGTTCGTCCAGGCGCGGCATGAGGAGATGGCCGGGCTGATGGCCTGCGCGGAGGCGAAATTCACCGGCGAGGTGGGTGTCTGCATCGCGACGTCAGGGCCAGGGGCCATCCATCTCCTGAACGGTCTCTACGACGCGAAGCTAGATCACCAGCCGGTCCTTGCCCTCGTCGGCCAGCAGGCGCGCACTGCCATCGGGGCCCATTACCAGCAGGATCTCGACCTGCAGGCGCTCTTCAAGGACGTGGCCGGTGCCTATGTGGAAACGGCCTCGACGCCTGAGCAGGTGCGCCACCTGATCGACCGGGCCTACCGGATCGCCAAGGCGGAGAGGCGGGTCACCTGCGTGATCCTGCCCAACGATCTCCAGGCCGAGCCGATGGTCCAGCCCGCGCGCGAGCACGGCATGACCCATTCGGGGGTCGGCATCGAGATGTCGCCGGTCGTCCCGAACGGCGCGGCGCTCAACCGGGCCGCCGAGGTGCTGAATGCGGGCAAGCGGGTCGCAATCCTGGTCGGCGCGGGAGCACTCGGGGCGACGGACCAAGTTGTCGCCGTCGCGGAACGGCTGGGGGCAGGCGTTGCCAAGGCGCTTCTCGGCAAGGCCGCGGTGCCCGACGATTTGCCGTTCTGCACCGGGTCCATCGGCCTTCTGGGCACGAAGGCGAGCTGGGACCTGATGACGGAATGCGACACCCTGCTGATGGTCGGATCGAGCTTTCCCTACACGGAGTTCCTGCCGAAGGAGGGACAGGCCCGGGGCGTGCAGATCGACCTCGATGCGGGCATGCTCGGCCTGCGCTATCCCATGGAGGTCAATCTCGTGGGCGACGCGGCCGCCACATTGGCCGCCCTGCTGCCACTCCTCGACGAGAAGCCCGACCGCTCCTGGCGCGAGACCATCGCGACGAACATCGAGGAGTCGCGCAAGCAACTCGCCGGCATGGCCGCGGCGTCCGCCCGGCCGATCAATCCTCAGCGGGTCGCAACCGAGTTGTCGCCGCGCCTGCCCGACCGCTGCATCGTGACCGCCGACAGCGGCACGACCACCGTGTGGTATGCGCGCGACCTCGCGTTCAGACGCGGCATGATGGGCTCCGTCTCCGGAACCCTGGCGACCATGGGATGCGCGGTGCCCTATGCCATCGCGGCGAAATTCGCCCATCCGGATCGGCCGGTGATCGCGCTCGTCGGCGACGGCGCCATGCAGATGAACGGCCTCGCGGAACTCATCACCATCGCGAAATACCGCGACCGGTGGACCGATCCGCGCCTTGTCGTCATGGTGCTGAACAACCGCGATCTTGCCTACGTCACGTGGGAGGAGCGGGTGCAGTCGGGCGATCCCAAATGGGAATCCTCACAAGGCTTGCCCGACGTGCCCTATGCCGAGTTCGCGAAGTCGATCGGCCTCGACGGCCTGCGCGTGGAGGACCCGGAGCAGATCGGTGCCGCATGGGACCGAGCGCTCGCGGCGGACCGGCCGTTCGTGCTCGACATGGTGACCGATCCCAACGTGCCGCCGCTTCCGCCGCACATCACCCTGAAGCAGGCGCGTCACTTCATGGGAGCGCTCGTCAAAGGCGATCCGGACACCGGCAGCGTGATCGCGAACACGGCACGCGAGATCGTCGGCTCGATCCTGCCGTCGAAGGACAAGTCGTAAGCCACAGGTCGTATCATCCGTTTTGGTTGGGTGGGAAGGAGGCGTCTTCTCGGCTGCCTCCGCTTGTCTTACGTAACGGCGCGACCTAACATGCTAGTTGGTCCAGGTTCGCCACAGACGAACCAGATCCGGGAAGAACGCCATCCTAGGAGGATCATATGGCACGCGCTGCTCGCCTGTCTGCACTTGCTTTCACCGGTTTTCTGCTCTCGTCCGTTGCATCCCTCGCGGGTCCCAAGACTGTGTCGGGTCCTGGCCCCGATCCGGGCTGCTTCAAGCCATGGAATGCCCAGACCAAGTACATGCAATGGGACAAGAAGCCCGGCCCCTATCGCATCGCGGTGGTGAACGGCTTCGTCGGCAATACGTGGCGCATCCAGATGATCCAGACCGCCAAGGCCTATGCCGAGCAGCCTGGCATGAAGGACAAGATCAAGGAGCTGAAGGTCGTCTCGACCGGCACCGACGTGGCCGCGCAGCTCGGCGCCATCGAGGATTTCATCAACCAGGGCTACGACGCCATCATCACCATCGCGGTGGCGCCCGAGGGCTTCGACCGCGTGATCCGTCTGGCGGATCGCAGCAACGTGGTGATCGTGCCCTTCGACAACGTGCTCGACACCGACAAGGTCATGCAGGTGAACGAGGACCAGCTCGAAATCGGCCGGCTCTCGGCGCGGCATCTCCTGAAGGAGCTGGGACAAAAGCGAGACGGCAAGATCCTCGAAGTGCGGGGCCTGCCCGGCAACTCGGTGGACCGTGACCGCCATCTCGGATTCCGCGAGGTGATGGAGAAGGAAGGCAAGTTCCAGATCGTCGAGGTGGTGGGCAACTGGGACGACGGCACGGCCCAGAAGGCGACCGCCGACGCACTCGCCGTGCACGGCAAGTTCGATGCCGTGTTCACGCAGGGTGGATCGACGGGATCCGTCCGCGCCATGATGGACGCGAAGCATCCCTTCGTGCCGATGGCCGGCGAGGGCGAGAACGGCTACCGCAAGCTCATCGCGCAGCATGCGAGCGAGGGGTTGAAGGGCTTCTCCTACAGCCAGTCGCCCGGTCTCGTGGCCATTTCCATGAAGGCCGCGCTCTCGGCGCTCGAAGGCAACCCGATGCCTCAGCTCATCTCGGTGCCGATCCCGGCCGTCGACTACACGACCCTCAAGGACAACGTGAACTTCTGGTCGAACCTCTCCGACAACTTCTTCGCCGCCAACGAATTCCCGGCCTGCGGCGTGAACGTGACGGCGCCCGAGATCATGGCGAAGGACGCCAAGAACACGCAGTAAGAGGCTCACGGTCAAAGCACATCGGATCCTGTCCGGACGGATGCCCGGACAGGATCCTCCTCCGATTGTCGAAGAGGCCCCATGCCCGCACCAGCGCCCTTCTTCGCCCTCGAAAACATCTCCAAACGCTATGGCGGCGTCCATGCCTTGCGGGATGTGGATTTCGCGTGCAGCCGCGGGTCGATCCACGCCGTGCTCGGAGAGAACGGCGCCGGGAAATCGACCCTGATGAAGATCATGGCGGGCGTCGTTCAGCCGGACGAGGGCCGCATGATCCTCGAAGGTACACCCGTCACGTTCCCGAACCCGTCGGCGGCGAACCGAGCCGGGATCGTGTGCATCTTCCAGGAGCTTTCGCTCATGCCGGAGCTCACGGTGGCCGACAACATCACCCTGTCGAGCCCGCCGCGCCGCCTCGGGTTCATCGACGGCCGCGCGCAGCGCCGGCGCTCGGAAGAACTGCTCGCCCGCATCGGCTGCCAGGATATCAGCCCCTTGAGCCGCGTCTCGGACCTGCCGCTCTCCCGGCGGCAGATGGTGGAGATCGCGAAGGCGCTCGGCCGCGATCCCAAGCTCCTCATTCTCGACGAGGCGACCTCGGCGCTGACGGCTGCCGACGTGGACCGTGTCTATCGCATGCTGTTCGAACTGAAGGCCCGGGACCTGAGCATCCTCTACATTTCCCATCGCATGCATGAGATCAACGCGCTGGCGGACCGCTGCTCGGTCTTCCGCAACGGGCGGCACATCGAGACCTTCGCCAAGGGCGCGCGAAGCCATGACGAGATCATCGGCCTCATGATTGGTCGCGAGATCGAAGGCCAGTTTCCGCCAAAGCCGAAGCGGCCGCGTCCGGCGCCCCTTGTGACGATCCGGGACCTTTCCTGGGAGAACCGCCTCAACGGCGTCGGGCTCGAAGCCGGACGCGGCGAGATCGTGGGACTGGGCGGCCTCGACGGGCAGGGGCAGAAGGAATTGCTGCTCGCGCTGTTCGGCGTGCTGCGCGGCGTCCGAGGCACGGTGACGCTTGACGGGCAGCCCACGGCCGCGACGTCGCCGAAGGCCGCCAAGAACGGGCGGGCCCGCATGGCGCTTGTGCCGGAGGACCGAAAGAGCGAAGGGCTCATCCTCTCCATGTCGATTGCCGACAACATCGCCATGGCGTCGCTCGATCGTCTCTCGCATGGAATATTCATCGATGCGAACCGCACCCGGCGCGCCGTGGAGCGGGCCATCGAGCAGCTAAGGATCAAGGTCGGCGATGCGGGCGATCCGGTCTCGACCCTGTCGGGCGGCAACCAGCAGAAGGTGGTGCTCGCCAAGTGGCTTGCGACGGACCCCGACGTGATCCTGCTCAACGATCCGACCCGCGGCATCGACGTCGGCACCAAGCAGGAGATCTACCGGCTCATGCGCGAGCTCGCGGAGCAGGGTGCCTGCATCCTGTTCTACTCGACGGATTACGAGGAGCTGATCGGCTGCTGCGACCGCGTCGCGGTCATGTATGACGGCCGCATCGTGCGCGAACTGGAAGGCGATGCGATCACGGAGCGCAACCTCATCGCGGGCGCGCTCAACATCTCCGAGCGGCGGGAACCGGCCCATGTCTGACACGGTGCTCACGCCCGCCGCAGCGGAACCGCAGGAGAAGACCCGTCGGTGGGGGAGCGACCTGCGCCTGAGATGGCGGCAGCACGCCGGCATTCTCGGGGCGCTCGCGCTCTTCCTCGTGCTGTACCTGTTCTATCAGATGAGTCACCCCCGCGGATTCACCGGTCAGATCCTGGTCCAGAACGCCAACGAGGTCTTTGCCCTGGCGCTTGTGTCGATGGCGCAGACGGTGCCTGTGCTCATGGCTGGCCTCGATCTTTCGGTCGGTGCCGTGATGACCCTCGTGGGCTGCATCGCGAGCCACCTCGTCGACGGCAGCCCGGCCGAGATCGCGCTCGGCATCGTCGTCTGCATCGCTTCCGGCGCCGCATGCGGTTTCGTCAACGGATGCGTGGTGGTGTATGGGCGCATTCAGCCCATCATCGCGACGCTTGCGACGAGCGCGATCTATATGGGGTTCGCCCTCATCCTGCGCCCGACACCCGGCGGCAAGGTGCAGGAGGACCTGTCCTGGGCGGTCACGAGCGACGTGCGCGAGTTCGCGGCAACCTTCGGGCTCTTCGACGGGGGCGAAGCCGCCTGGCTGCAACCTTTCGCATGGATTCCGGTGCCGCTTGTGCTGCTTGCGCTGATCATCCTTCTGGTCTGGGTGCCGTTCACCCGCTCCGTCACGGGGCGCACGGTCTATGCGATCGGCTCGTCGGAGAGCGCCGCCTACATGTCGGGCCTGCCGATTCATCGGGCGAAACTCGCGGCCTTCACGTTGGCCGGCCTCTTCGCCGGTCTCGGTGGACTGTTCCTCGCACTCCAGACCTCATCCGGCAATGCCGACATTCCGCAGGCGGGAGCCTATACGCTGAATTCCATCGCGGCCGTCGTCATCGGCGGCACATCGCTTCTCGGGGGCACCGGCAGCGCCATCGGCTCCATGATCGGCGCGATGGTGCTGCGCACGATCTCCTTCAACTTCCGCATCTTCGACGTGGCGCCCCTTCTGCAGCCTCTCTTCGAGGGAATCGTGCTTCTCGCTGCCGTGAGCCTCGGCGGCCTGAAGCTGCTGCGGCTCAAGAACAAGCTCGAGGTGTTCCGGTGAGCAGAACGGCCGACATGATCACCGCGCCACGCAGCCTGCGCCTCGGGCCCGACGACAAGCCCGTGGTCTTCGCGGCCGGCTTCGTCCTGCTCATCCTGCTCGTCGGAACCGGGTACACGCTCTACACCCAGGGGAGCGCGCCGCTCCTCCAGCCGCAATATCTCCTGCAGCAGCTTCAGGTGGGGGCCTTCCTCGGCATCGTGGCGGCCGGACTCATGGTCGTCATCCTGCTCGGCCATATCGACCTTTCCGTGCCCTGGACCCTGACCGCCGCGGCCATGATGGCGACCGCCGTCGGTGGCCCGTGGGCGATCCCCGCAGGCATTGGGGTCGGTCTTCTCGTGGGCATCGTCAATGGACTGGGTGTCGCGTATCTGCGCGTGCCGTCCATGATCTTCACGCTCGGGATGAACGCCGTGATGCGCGGCCTCATGGTGGCGCATACCGGCGGCTTCGCCCCGCAGACGGCGGCCACGGATCTGATGCAATATCTCGCGGTCGCCCGGATCGGCGGCGTGATTCCCATGGCGCTCCTGGTCTGGCTGGCGGTGTCCGTCGTGGTCGTGGCGATCCTCACGCGCACGACCCTCGGCCGTTCCATCTATGCCATCGGCAATCGCGAGCGGGCTGCCTATCTCTCGGGCGTCGACACGAACCGCGTGGTCCTGATCGCGTTCGCGCTTTCAGGCGCGGCGGCGGGCCTCGCCGGCGTGCTGCTCGCCGGGTACTCCACCAAGGCCTATCAGGGCATGGGCGACGCCTATCTTCTCCCGGCCATCGCCGCCGTGGTGATCGGCGGCACCAACATTCTCGGCGGACGCGGACGCTATCTCGGCACCCTCGTGGGCGTCATCCTGATCGTGCTCCTGAACTCGGTGCTCTCCATCATGCAGATGCCCGAGGCCGGTCGGCAGATCATCTATGGCTGCGTCATCATCTCCATGCTGCTCGTCTACGGGCGCGGCGGTCGCATTACGGTGTGAGCGGAGCGATCCTCGTCGCGAGATGCCCGAGCGCACCGTGACGCCCGGTCGGCCTGACCCTGCTCCGGCCAGGAGAAGGAGCTACGGCTTCCAAGAACGGTGTTTCGCCCGAACTGAAACCGGAGGTCTGCCCGAACCGTGGAGGGACCCTTAGCGTGCCTCACCCCACTGTTCCTCTGATTCCGCAACGGGCACGGAATCGAATGTCAATATATTTTGAATCAATCTAAAGAGCAGTCCTGTCCAGATAATCCCATCCATAAGGGTAATGGTCTCATCCCTGCGTGAAGGTTAAGTCAGAATAGCTCCAACTCGAGCAAAAGATTCATCTGCAATCAATCAGGATGTCGTCGACATGGCGGAGAGGCTTAGGGAGGCTTTCACGCTAGATCAGCGTCTCAGAATCGAAGTATATCGCTCGCACAGGCCCTTGAAGACTGTGTGGAAGGCACTACAAAGCGAAGGTTGCTGCACGGCATTCCAAACTTACGGTTGGATGTCTCTGCTTCTGGACAAGGTCGGGAATGCACTATCCGCCACCCCGGCCATTGTTTTAGTCAGGAGCGAAAGCGGGACGCCGCTGATGCTGGTCCCGCTGGCCGAGACGCAGGACGGGTCGAGACGTGTTCTGGAGTTCATCGACTTCGGCATCAGCGACTATAACGCGCCGATCATTCGCAGGGATTTTGCCGAGCAGCTCGCGCGACGGAGTTTCTCTCCATTATGGAGTCGAATTCTGGAGCGTATCGGCAAGGTGGACGCGGTGAGCTTCCGGAAGATGCCGTCCACCATAGAGGGAGCGCCGAATCCCTTCACTCGTTTGAACTGCCAGTTTGACATGGTCGCCTTCAACAGCCCGCTCACGGACGGCTTTGCGCCCTATATGAAGACGCTGGGCAGTCGCATGAACGGCGAGTTGCGGCGGACCCGCCGCAAGCTTGAAGCCATGGGGGCCGTCGAACTGAGGGTGGCGTCCGACCCGGAATCCGCAGCCGCCTTGTTGAAAACCACGGTCGAGTACAAATCGGCATGGTGTCGCGCAACCGGCGCTCATGATCTGATCGGCGAGCCGGCCTATGCGGAGTTTTATGACGCCTTCGCCCGTCAGCAGGTGGGGAGTATCGCACACACGAGCGCGCTCATGGTTGGCGACCGCATGATCGCCGGAAATTTCGGGCTTGTCTGGCGCGGCCGGTTCTACGGACTGATCCAAAGCAGCGACTTCGAGAATTACAGAGTTCACTCACCGGGAAACCATTTGCTGGTCGAGATCATCCGCTGGTGCTGCGACAACGGAATCGCGTTGTTCGACTTTTCCATCGGCTCGGAATCGTACAAGGGACGGTGGGCGGACGGAGAGGAACAACTTTACCGGTATTCGCAGGCTTTCACCGTCATGGGAATGCTGTTCGAGGCGCAACAGCGCGCGCGGGTCGAGTTCAAGAGCAAGGCAAATCCACAGCTTGTCGCGGTTCTTCGGAACGTGCGGGACAAGGCCAGAGCGCTGATGCCGGAATCATTGACGCTTGCCAGCCGGTATGCGCGGACCGAGATGCGCAAGCTCAAACATGGCTTCAATCTGGCGGTTTTCTATATCTGGCCTACGGCGATGTTGGCGGGACAGGGGTAAGAACGAAGAACCTCGTAGGATGGCTCTGACCTAGCGCATCGTGCGGACCCGAAGGGCCGTGTCAGTGAAAGGCGGCCCAGCTTTTCGCAGGAACCATGTGCTCCTCAAAGCTGGAGCACCGGAATCGATCCCAAAAGTGCAAGTCCGCGTTTGGGATCGATGCTCTAGAAAAATATCCTGAGCCCAAGTCTGGCGCTATACCTTCGATGCGCTCAGATCCCGTTGTAGTTGAGCGGGGTCGATGGCCACCTTCAGGACCGTTCCGCCGAAATCCAGGACGAGGACGGGCTTGTCGCCACCATGCTCGATGCGTGTGCTCAAGGGCTGAACCGGCACGCTCTTGAAATGGTTCGGCCCTGCATTCTCGGCAAACGCCCTGGGCGGCTTGCCCCGGTGAGTCCGCACCATCTCGCCGAGTAGGTCCGTGACGAGGGGCGTGGAATCCACCGTGCTGAGGAGAACCTCGTATTCCCTGTCCGTCTCGGTGCGGACGCCTAAGGCGACGATCGCACCATCGTCGGACACCTGGACCCGCCAGGCCTTTGAGCCGATTCTCTTGACCAAACCCGTTCCTCCCGAAGCGCCGCCATCCGGCACGCCCCTCGATAGCTCGCACAACCGGCTTCCTGTCAATCCCGGCGGTGCTCTCCGGTCGGAGGAGGACAGGCCATCTCTGAGCTTGAAAAGTGAGGCGCGAGTTCACCCCTCCTTGAGGGAGAGGTCGTGCCTTAAGGCGCGGGTGAGGGGTTAGAGGTCCGCCGACCTGCGCGCGTTGCCGTCGATCTGCTGGCCGATCAGCGCGATGGCCTGCTGGTAGACCGATGCGGCGTTCCAGGCCTGGATCGCCCGGAAGTTGGGCTCGCCCGGCTGGTATCCGGCGCCGGCGCGCCAGCCATGGGCCTTGAGGAAATTGGCCGTGGCCTCCAGGGCGTCGGCGGTGTTGTCGAGATTGCCGCCCCGGCCGTATTGCAGGATGTTCTTGGGCATGAATTGGGTCTGGCCGATCTCGCCGTGCATGGAGCCGCGCGTGCTGCCGGAGAGGACGCCGCGGTCGATCAGCTCCAGGGCCGCATAGAGCTGGTCGGTGAAGAATTCCGACCGGCGGCAATCATACGCGAGGGTCGCCACCGCCGAGAGCGTGTTCTGGTTGCCGCGCTGGGTGCCGAAGGCCGTCTCCATGCCCCAGATGGCGATGAGCGGGCCGGGCGGGACGCCGTAGCGCTGTTCCAGGGACGCGAAGAGGGAGGCGTTCGACTGCTTGAGAGAACGCCCGCGCGACACGATCACCGGCGCGCCGCGCTTGGCCATGAACTGGTCGAGCGAGAGCCGGAAGCTCTTCTGGCCCCGGTCGGCCCGGATGGTGGCCGTCGCGTAATCCGTGTTCATGAGCGCGGAGATCGCCGTTTGGCCGACACCGTTGGCCTTCGCTTCCTGCGAGAATTCCCGTTTCCAATTCTCGAACCCGGCCGCGCTGCTGCCGCATTGCGCGGCCTGTGCCGTCTGGGCCATCCCCGCGAGCGACGCCAAGGCGGTGAAAGCGGCGATCCTGTATTGCCAGCCCCTGATCATTCGTTGTTCCTTCCGCATCGGTTGCACCGGACACATGCTGTCGCATCATCCCGGCCAAGTTGAGGCATAATGGTCAAGCTTCGTAACGCTTAGTCCAGGTTGACGGTTCCCAGGCCGAAGCCCGTCCTGTCGGACGTGATCCAGACGGCGCCTCCACCGACCATCATGCCCTTGTCGCGCACGAAAAGGGTCTCGAAGGTGGATTTGGCGACCGCGTCGCGGATTGCGGCGTCCAGGACGATCCCCTTCGCGGCGACCAATTGGGCGCGGTCGCGCAGATTGCGCCTGACCTTGCCGGTGATGACCAGGGGATAATGGGCCACGCGGGCGAGAAGTTCGACATCGCCGGACCGAAAGGCAGCCTTCACGCGCCTGAAGCCGTAATAGGCCTCATAGGGATCGAACTTCTGCGCACGGTAACTCGCCTCGATGTCGGGATTGAGCTTCGGCCGCGAGAACCCGGATTCGGGCGTCTTCACCGGCAGGTCGAGGGACCGGCGCAATTCCCGCGCCAGAAGGTTCAGGGCCCGGTTGCGGTCGTAGAGCGTCTGGAGTTCCGGGGAACGGCCGGGGCCGGTTCCCGCGTCCAGCGCGCCCGTGATTTCCTGCCTGGCGGATTTCGTGTCAGATCCGGCATTGCGCCGGTCGCGCGACTTGGTCGCGTCATCCAGTTTCGCGTCGAGCTGGTTGCTCGCGATCCAGAGCCGTTCCTCCACCTCGGCCAGAACCTCCTCATGCGAGGGCCGGACGGCTGGCCCCCGCGCAAGGTCGGCCGGAAGGGCCTTCATGATCTCCTCGGGCTTCGGGCCTTTCGCATCGGGCGGGGCGCGGAGGTCGATCTTGTAGGTTCGCCCATAGACCTTGACGAAAAAGGGATCGGCCTGGGCCGGAAGGACGACGGACAGGGCGAGAATGCAGCCGAACGCTCCGATGATCCGGGCCGAGAAGCCGCTCATGATCGTCCTGGCTCCATGAAGGGTGCCGCAACATGATACGATGGGCGGTGCGGAGAAGGAATGGTGGAACGGGGTAAGGCCAGGGTTATGAGGGTGGATGGCCCGATGGGATGATTGCGAACACGCTGAGCCCTCATCCTGAGGAGGCCGTCAGGCCGTCTCGAAGGACGAGGGCGCCTCCCGTACTCTCTGGAGGATCCTTCGAGACGCAGCTCCGCTGCTCCTCAGGATGAGGTCAGAGGGTCGCAAATGGCTGTGATCGCCGCCACGAGCCCGCCGTGCCTCCCTACCGTCCCTTACGCCGCGTGCTCCGTGTCGGCGCCCGCAGGCTGTAGCGCTGCATGTCGATCCGGTCGCGGTTGGCGATCTTGTCCTGGCGCTCGCCGGACAGGACGGCGACGATGTCGTCCCGCACGGCGGGAAAGAGACGGTAATACTGATGGGTCTGGAAATCCTGACTCGGGTCGATGGCGTCGCTCACATCCACGGCCGTGACCTTGTCGCTGATGGCTGCCATGTTCTCCGGTCCGTTCACCCCCAGGCGCGGCCCGTTGAACTTGGTCACCGAGCTCAAGGTCGCGAGGATCCAGTCCTTGCGGGTGTGGTACACCGTGACGCGGTTGCCGAGGCGCGGCAGGTAGCGCATTTCCTTGACGTCCTCCAACGCGTCCTCGTCCTCGTCGGCGGCGGCCAGGATGATCTGGTCGAAGGTCTGGCGCAGGCGGTTGGGATCGGGTGCCTCGGTCGGCATGGCGACGAGAGCCGGGACGGGGCGCTCCTCCGCGTCCGGCGCGGGCGCATCGACCGTGCGGATATATTCGCGCGGCTCGCCCTGAGGCACCTGCATGAGGGCCTGCACCGCATAGCGGAACGCGTAGTTGCCCATGCTGTGGCAGATGAGGTGCAGGGGCTGGCGGCACATCGCCCGGCGGGGCAGATTGTCGATGAAGTCGTAGAGAATGCGCATGGTGCGGGCAATCGCCACGCCGGAGCCGCGCGCCGTGCCGCGGTCGTGGAAATAATCCGTATAGGGCAGGGGCGTCGGCAGGGGCGTTCCGATGGACGGCCAGGTGAACGCGAACACGTTGGCGTCGATGCCGTAGAAGTCGAGGATGCTGGCCGCGCGCTCGATTGCGTCCGTGAAGGTGTTCGAGAAGCCGTGGATCACCACGAGCGTCGGCCGCCCGCCGTCCTGCATGTCCTGCCGCAGCTTCTCGAAGATGTCGCGGCTGCCCCGCTGGATGCTCGGCCCGATCAGCTGCTCGGGCGCCACATAGAGCGAACCCGCGATGAAGCTGGACGTCGTCGCCGTGACTCTCGCCTGGGCAGACCCGAACCTCACCGCCGTGCCGTCGATGGGACCCGGCTCCGAACCGAAGCCGACGATCGTCTGCCCGCTTCCGTCTGTGAGCGGCATGCGGTTGGTTGCGAAATAGACCGTCACGTTCTGCGCCATGGCCCGTCTCTCCAGCCGGGGCAGTGTGTCATGCCCGAGGTGAGGTGTCAGTGACAACGGTGGGGTATGGGATCGGCAACGGCCCTTGTTTTCTGTCGGCGATCGCGGGTAACTCTGTGATCGGACGACAAGAGCGCAGGGGCAGGAAGGCAGGCGGATGCGTGTTCGGATCGGCTATCAACCCTCGATCACCGCGCTGTTCGTCGCGGTGGTCCTGGCTGTCGGCCTGTCGCTGGTTTTCCTGAGCTTCGAGCGGGCCCGGTCGATCACCCGCTCGGCCGCCTTGTCCTTCATCGACCGCGTCGCTGATCAAACGACGGACCGGGTGGACGGTCAGTTCAAGGACGTGCTCGACGTTCTGACGGTGCTGCGGCAGCTCAAGCCTGTCGAGACCGGGGCGATCCAGGACAGTCCGGAGCTTTATGCGATCCTGGCAGCCCTCCTGCGGCGGCACGAGCAATTGTACAATATCTATGTCGGCTATGCCGACGGCGCCCTGATCGAACTCGACATCATCGATCGCGCAGGGCCGGGGCTGCGCGCGCGGCTCAAGCCCCCGGCGGGCACGATGTTCCGGCTCACAATCATCGATACGCCGAAGGATGGAACGTCGAGAAGACGCGTCACCTCTTACCTGTCGTCCGATCTCGCGGTCCTCGCCCAGGAGCAACGGGAGGCGGATTACGATCCGCGCGAGCGGCCATGGTATCGCGATGCATTCGAGCCGGGCGCCGGTGCCATCACGGAGCCTTACGTCTTCGAGATGGCCAGCCTGATCGGCTATACGGTGCGCGTGCCGTTCACGCAGGGGCGGGGCGGGGTCGCTGCCGGCGATATCCTCCTCACCGATGCCGAAGCCTTTCTCCGGTCCCAGAAGCTCGGAAACAGCGGCGTCGTGTTTCTCTTCGACGACAGCGGCAAGGTCGTCGCCCATCCGCGCATGTCGGAAATCCTGTCCGCTCAGTCTGCGGGTGCTCCGCTCGATCTGCCTCCTCTCAACAGGCTGCTGAGCGTCGATATCACTCGACCCCTGGAGGCATGGCAGCGGGGCGGCTCACCGCAGCAGATTTTCGACGACCCCAATGGGCGGACCTATGTGGCGGCCTTCCGGCCGATCAAGAGCTCCGGATCCTCCGGACTCCGATTGGCCGTCGTGGCGCCGCTGGACGAGTTCTTCGCGGAGATCGAGGAGAGCCGGCGGAGTCTGGTTCTCCTGGCGCTCGGCTTCGTCCTCGCCTCTCTCCCGGTCGTCGCGTGGATCGGCCTGTTGCTCTCCCGCTCGATGAAGGCGCTCGCGGCGGAAACCGACCGCATCCAGAGATTCGAAACCAATGGACCGGCGATAGACGTTCATTCGATCATCCGCGAGATCGACGATCTCGGGCGCTCGGTCTCAACCATGCGAACGGTCGTGCGGACCTTCGCGACCTTTGTCCCGAAGCGACTGGTCCAGCAGCTTCTTGCGACAGGCGACGGCCTTCGGCTCGGCGGCTCCCGGCGCGAGGTCACGATCCTGTTCACCGACATCGCCGGGTTCACCCATATCACCGAGAAGGCCGATCCCGAGCAGGTGATGATCCGCACGTCACGCTATCTCGCCGTTCTCTCGGCGGTGATCATGGAGCACGGCGGCACGGTGGACAAATTCGTCGGCGACGCGATCATGGCCATCTGGAACGCCCCGGCGGACGATCCCGATCATGTCGCCCGCGCCTGCGCGGCCGTCCTGGCCTGTCGGGAGGCCAACCGCAAGCTCAACGAGGAATTCGAGAGGGAGGGCTGGCCCGCTTATCGAACGCGCTATGGCCTCCATACCGGAGAAGCGGTCGTCGGCACCATCGGATCCTCGGACCGAATGGCCTACACGGTTCTTGGCGCCGCGGTGAATCTGGCCGCGCGGCTGGAGCCGCTCAACAAGGATTACGGCACCGAGATCCTGGTCAGCGAGGCCGTCCGCGAGCAGGTCGCCGACCGGTTCGCGTTTCGAATAATCGATACGATTCAGCCGAAGGGGTTCGAGGCGAGGGTGCGCGTTTATGAACTCTGCGGCGCGTTGGCGGGTGAGGCTGCTCCATCACCTGCCACGTCATCACCGGGCTTGTCCCGGTGATCCCGATTATGTGAAACACCGAGCTTTTCCTTATCGGGATGGCCGGGACAGGCCCGGCCATGACGTGGGAGGGTGTCATTCCCCAGCGCAAATTCTGGAGTGGCGGCGATAGGTTTCACCCCGTCATCACCGGCCCTGTGCCGGTGATCTCGATCGGAAAGGCGCGGCGCTTCTCCTTATCGGGATGGCCGGGACAAGCCCGGCCATGACGTAGGAGGCAAAGATCAGGCGTTCAGCTCTTCATAGAGATCACGCCAAGTCGGGTTCATCTGAAGAATCAGGTTTGTCTTCCAGACGCGCGGCCAACGCTTGATCGACGTCTCGCGTTGAATGGCATCTGCAATGCTCGGATAGGTTTCGTAATAAACGAGCCGGTTGATCCTGTAGCGTCGAACATGATCGCTGTCGTGTCCGGTTTTGTGCTCCCATATGCGCCGCGCCAAGTTGTTGGTAACGCCTACATAGAGAGCGCCACCGGGGCGGCTTGCGAGAATGTAGACGTAATAGAATTTCACACGCAGAGATTGAGCCGCTTTCCTGAAAGATGCAAGCGGCCATCATCCCTTCCCACGTCATGGCCGGGCTTGTCCCGGCCATCCCGATTGCGTGAAGCGCCGCGCTCTACAGAAGCGAGATCACCGGCACAAGGCCGGTGATGACGTCGCGGGTTTGGACAGCCCCTAATTCACCTTCCGCAGCACGGCATTGCCGTCGTCGACCAGATGCTGGGCCGCGTCGTTGATCGACATCTGGCCGAAGGCGACCTGGTCGGCGACCTTGCGCATGACGTTGTTGTCGAACTCGACGGCGCCGACCGGGACGGGCGGCGGGTAGTCGCTCACCTTGTCGGCCAGGAGGTTGACGTAATCGACCGTCGCGCGCTCGACCTCGTTCAGGTTCGGCAGGATGGCCTCGCGCACCTTCGGCGACATGGGCACGCCGCGCTCGACGCCGAGGATCTTGCCGGCTTCCACGTCGTTGACGAAGAAGCTGATGAAGGCCGCGGCCTTGTCCGGGTTCTTGCTCGTCGCGCCGATGCTCCAGATCAGGGCCGGACGATAATAGTGGCCGGATTTCGTGCCGGGGCCGTTCGTCGGCACCATGGTGATCCCGAGCTTGTTCTTGGTGAGAAGCTGGTAGCCGATGAGCTGGTTCGAATAGGTGAGACCCATGGCCGACTTGCCGAGCGCCAGGGCGTTGCGTTCGATCTGAGCCTGATCGAGCGTCTGCACGTCCGCCGGCACACATCCGTTGCGCTTGCGCAGGTCTTCCCAGTAGCTGAACCACTCCTTCGCATCGTCCACGGTGAACCCGAGCTTGGCGTCTTCCGTGTAAAGCCGCTTGCCGCGCTGGCGCAGCCACACGTCGAACACGTAGTGATAGCGCGCGCCGTAGGGAGCGCCCCAGTAATCAGGACGGCCCACCGCCTTGGTGAGATCGACCGCCATGTCGGCGAACTGCTTCCAGGTGGTCTCGTGGGTCGGGGGCGCGATGCCGGCCTTCTCGAACACGGTCTGATCGTAGAAGAGAGAGAACGAGTTGAGACCGAGGGCGACGCCCCAGAGCTTGCCGTTCGCCCGGCAGAGATCGACCATCTTGTCGCCGAAGCTCGAAATGTCGAGCTGCTTGCCGACATACTCGTCCATGGCCTTCGCGGCGCCGCGTCCGGCGTAATCGGCGAGGCTGCTCGGCTCCAGCTGGAACACGTCGGCGATGTTGCGCCCGGCCATCTGGGTGCCGATCTTCGTCCAGTAATCGGCGCCGACGGGCTCGCCGGCGATCTCGATGCCGGTGCGTTCCGTAAAGAGCTTGCCCACATCGGTGGTGCGCTTCGCCCGGTCCGGCGATCCCCACCAGGTGCAGCGCAACCTTCCGCCTTCGGCCTGCGCCCAGCTCATGCCGGGCGCGTTGATGGCTGCGGCGCCACCAAGCGCCAGGGCCGATTTCAACAAGGTACGACGATTCAGATCAGTCTTCATGGTTTCCTCCCAATCGCTTCTCAACTCTTTCTTCGGCGAGGGAGTGAGAAGCACGCCCCTCGACGCGTGTCGTTATAGAGATCGGGCCGCGCCGACCGGGCGGTTCTCGACCTCTTCCAACATTTGGTGAAACACGGCGGCATCCACGCGGAACTGCTCGGGGCTGTCGTCCCGCACGAATTCCAGCATGGCGAAACGGTCGCCCGGCCAGCGCGTCGCCGGAGCCTCGGTCAGGATGCTGCTCCAGTAGGCTTTCTGGTCAGACAGCGGATAGCGCGCTTTGTCCTTGTCCCACGCGAAGACATGCACATGCGATGTCTCGTGGCCGATGGCGCGCAGCTCGTCGAGCGCCTCCTCGAGCGGAAGGCCGGGTCGCGGCTGCCAGTAGAGAAACACGTTGGGATCGTCGATCTCCGCCATGAGCTTCTGCGCCGAGGCGAGATCGTCCGTCAGGGAATTGGGGTGGTATTCGAGACCGAGCGTGACGGATGCGTCCGCCGCCCGCCGCGCCATGCGCCGGATCAGCGATGCGGCGTGCTTCCGTTCGTCCGCCGAATAGGTCGCGGAATCGCGATTGCGCGTTCCGGGCCAGATGCGGATGTTCGGCGCGCCGAGCGCCTGCGCGGTTTCGAGCACCGTCGCAAAGGCTTCTTCATCGTCGCTCGGCGGCGCGATGTAGGAGCCGTAGGAGATGACGGCGAGACCGGCGCTCTCGGTGAGGCGTCGAACATGGCGAGCAAGGTCGAATTGACCGGGGGGAACATGCACATCGCCCGCCCATTCGATCCCCTCGATGCCGCATTCGGCCGCGAGCCTGACGATGGTCCTCGGCGCGAGTTTGCGGAACGTGACGGAGCACAGGCCGGGGCGGAACGACGTCATGCCATCGTCTCCAAGGCGGTCGCGGTAATGGCCGATTGAAGCGGACGGCCCTCCACGAACCGTTCGATCTCCTCGACCACGTATTCGCCGAGCCGTTCCCGCTCGTTGCCGATGGCGCCGGCGATGTGAGGCGTGAGAAACACGTTCGGCAGGTCGTAGAGCGCGGAGGATTCCTCCGGCACTTCCGGATAGGTGACGTCGATGATCGCATCGATGCGGCCCGTGCGCAGTTCGTCGATAAGATCGTCCTGGTTGACGATGATGCCGCGCGCCGTGTTGATGAACGTGGCCCCGTCGCGTATGAGCCCCAGGTGCCTGCGCTGGAGCATGCCTTGTGTCGAGGGAAGGGCGGGCGCGTGAAGGGAGACCACGTCGGAGCGCCGCATCAGTTCGTCGAGCGAAACGCTTTCCACCCCGAGCGCCGCTGCATCCTGCGCGCTCACAAACGGATCGTGGAGCAGGATGCGGAAGGCGAAGGGCTTCAGGAATTCGATGACGCGCCGTCCGATGCGCGAAGCGCCGATGATGCCGATCGTGCGCCTGAAATTTCCGAGCGGCTGCGAGGTCATCGGGAACGTGCGCGAGCGGTTGCGGTCCGCGCAGTAGATGTCGCGGAAGCGGAAGACCTGCTTGTTGGCGAAGAGGATCGCCGCGAGCGTGAACTCCGCCACCGGGATGGCATTGGCCTCGGCCGCGTGCGTGACCGTAATCCCGGCGTCGATCACGTCGGGGGACAGGAACCCTTTGACCGTTCCGGCCGCATGGGCGATCAGCCGCAGGTTCGGAGCCAGTTCCAGAATATCCCGTTTGATCGCCGGGCAGCCCCAGCCGGTGATCAGGACCTCCGTCTGCCGGAGAACCTCTGGGGCCTGCCCTTGCGTAAACGTCCGGAGCGGCTCGGGATCGAGGATCGTGCATGAGCGGTCCAGCCGCTCCAGCAGGTGCGGGGTGAGGACGCCTTCCGTACGGACAGGGTCCATCGCGAATGCAATTTTTTGCGAACCGGTCATGAGCCCATTCTCCAGGCCAGGGCGCCGACCCGCCGGCCGTCCCGCGCCATGAGAGCTTCGAGTTCGTCGATTGCCGGTGCCAGTGGAATGTCCTTCCAGACATCCGCCACCTGGGCCGGGCCGGGCAGGGCGACGGCTGCCGTCAGCAAAACCGTTTCGCCGCTTGGGATGTCGCCCCGGAGCTGCGGCACGAAGGTCTTCGGGTAGAGAAGATTCGTATTGGGAGGAGCTTTCAACGCGATACCACGCCGCTCAATCGAGGAGCCCAGATCCGCGATGCCGCTGAAATCCTCCGCGCTGATCACCAGGGCGGTTCCGTTGCGTTCGTCGACCTGCTCCAGCTTCCGGTACGCATCCGCGCGCGGAATCGCGAAGCCTCCCTCGGCGGTGCTCAAGGGTCGCGGCGTCCTGATCCGGTGAACCCGTACATGCCATGGTGACGCGGGCAGGAGCCAGGTCTCCACCTCCACGTCGGACCAGGGACGCCAGCGGGCATAGAGCACATTCCCGGCGATGCGAGCGTCCTCATTGGTCTCGCGCACCCGGAAATGCCGGCCATCGTCGCTGAAGGCGAGCATCCCATCCAGGGCCGCACCCTCGAAGATCCGCTCGTCGCTCTCGACGCTGAAGGCATAGCGGGACGAATAGGCGAACTTGGCGTATTTCTCGCTGCCGAACCGCATCTGGAGGTTTTCCTGACCGGCCGAAAGCGCGATCACGTTCCCGGGCGTGTGCATCATCACCATGCCGGGCTGCGGCTGCGACGACGGCTTGGCGAACACGGGAGCCGGCGCCTCCTCGGCGGTCCAGAACGGGTGCGAGGCCGGCAGGGCCAGGGGCAGGAAGGCCTTGAAGGCCCAATAAGGGGAGCCTGCCGAGTTGTAGTTTTCCGACATGAGCAGGTTGGCATAGCCGAACCCGACCGTGAGCACGCCGCTCCTGTCCGTGATGGGAAGCCTCGCCCACCAGCGCAGGTGCCGGAGATAATAGCCCTTCACCTCGCCCCAGGGCAGCGCCTCCTCGTCGGCGAAGGCCAGCGCGGCCCAGAAACCCGCGCAGGCAAAGCGATAGGTCATGCTGCGGCCGTAGACGAGCGCGCCGCCGTCCTCCGCGAACCAGTGCCGGACGTTGGGCGCGAACAGCCGCGCCCAGCCCCGGAACCGGCGCTTCCGCTCCTCGTCCGACGTTGCCAGGGCGGCATAGATCAGCCCGTAGAAATGCATGGCGAAGGGGATGTAATGGTCCACGCGGGGCACATTGCCGTCCCGGTACCAGCCGTCTCCGAGGTAAAACGCTTCCAGTTCCTGGAGGTATTGCTCTGTGATGGTCCGGTCGAACGCCACCCCGGCCTGCTCGAGGCCGAGATCGATCATGACCCGGAAGAATTTCCAGTTATTGTCGGCGAATTCATGCGGCCGGGCCTCCAGCAGGTAGGTCGCGACGTTCTTCTTCGCCCGTTCGTCCAAGGGCTCCCAGAGATGCTGGGGGACAAGGCGCAGCGCAAAGCCCAAAGCGGCCAGCTCGACCATCCTCTGGTCGCGGTCGGTCACCTTGCCCCAGTACTCGGGATGCTCCGGATCCGTCCCGTTGGCGAGGCCCCTCGCATAGAGCGGCCAATGGGGGAACTCTCCCCCGCCCGCCGCATAGGGCGCCAAGCCCCAGAGCGGCCGCGCGAAGCCTTCCAGGTCTGCTGCCGCCTGATCGAAATGCGCCGCCGTGGCGCTGAGGCTCACCCGGGCGCCGCCTTCCGAGAAGGCGGGCAGGAGCGGGGCGAACAGGTCCAGGAGCGCCTTCTCGACATCGTCTCGGGTCCTGAGCGGATTGTCTGCCAGGGGATTGGCGTGAACGGCCGCATAGGTCATGCCAGAATCTCTCTGTTCTTGGACTGATTGGCGCGCGCCTGCACGGTCGCGCCTTCGACCAGCCGGACGGCCAGCTCCACCTTCCGGGGATCGGCGCTCGGATCGGCGATCCGCCGCTGCATGAGGTGATAGGCCTCCTGGCCGATCGCTTCCCGGTCGACATGCATGGTGGTCAGGCGCGGCATGGTCATGGCCGCGCAGGGAAGGTCGTCGAAGCCCATGATGGCGAAGTCCTGGGGGATCGACAGGTGATGGTTGGTGATCGCCTCCATGACGCCGACCGCCATCATGTCGTTCATGCAGAAGACGGCGGTAAAACCTTGGTCCTCTAGGAGGATCGCCTCCATGGCCTCGCACGCCTCGGTGCTGGTCCGGGATGCGGAGGGCAGCTGGACGATGCGCGTGGTCACGCCATTCTTCGCAGCCGCCGCCTCGAAGCCTCGGACACGCTCGCGGATGGTATGGCGGTGGGACATGGTGAAATGGAGGATCCGCCGATGGCCTGCATCGATGAGATGCTGGGTCGCAAGCCGGGCGCCATAGAAATTGGCCGGGGACACGCAATCGAATTGAAGGTTCGGGTCGTTGCCGTTGACCCAGACCGTCGGGAGCTTGGACTCGAGGAGCCAGCCGCACAGATCCTCCGGCGGATCGATGCCGACCAGGAAAACCCCCGAGGCGTCTGTTTCCGACAGGGTCTGCTCGAGTTCGGAGACTTTGAGAGAGGAGGAGCGGACCAGCCGCGGCAGGAGAGTACCGCCCGAACGCGCCGCGGCGCCCCGCAGGCCGTTGAGAATGCCCTCGTAGAAGACCCCAAGGCCGCCGGTCGCATGATCTACGGGGATGAGCGCCACTGCCCGCTGGTTCTGCGGCTGGACCGCCGGCACCGGGCGGATGCTGTAGCCCAGCTCGGACGCGATCCGGATCACCTGATCCCGCACATTCGTGCTGATGCCGGGCTCATTCGCAAGGACGCGGGAAACGGTGCTCACCGAAACGCCGGCGAAGCGGGCGATATCCGTCTGGCGCGGACGCCGACTGAGACTCACTCTCGTCATATCCTCCCACCTTTTCTCGTTGCATGAATTTGTTGCGCAGAGGGGTGAGAGTTGCAATCCTCACGCAAATGCAAATTTTTGCATGATTATGCGCTGAAATTGCATTGGCCGTGTGCAGGGCGAGAGCAGGATTTTTGCTGCAGGCAAAGGGATTTAGCGTCGCGCGCGGGCGACCTGGGTTCCCATGAACGCTGCTAGGATGATCACCAAGCCACCCACAACGAGAGACAGCGTCGGGACGATGCCAAAATAAAGATAATCGGCGACCGAAGAGAACACGATCACCACGTAGCTGAGCGGGGCCAGGATGCTCGCTTCTGCCAGTTGGTGGGAGCGCAGGAAGCAGAACTGGCCGACCTGAGCGAGCGCCCCGATGATGAGTAAGGCAGGCAGGTCGCTCAAGCGAGGCGGCACCCAGACGAAAGCCGCCGGAACGGCCGTCAGGACGGCAAGACCGATCGTGTAGTATATCATCAGGACGACGGCGTGTTCCCCGGTCAGGCGGCGGGTCTGGATGACGCTGAAGGAGCCGAACAGAACCATTCCCAAAGCCGCCAGAAGGCCCCAATCCCAGCTCATCGAACCCGGCTTTACGATGAACAGCACGCTGACGAAGCAGATGACGGACGATATCCAGTGCCGTCTCAGGATGCGTTCGCCCAGCATGACGGCGGCAAATCCCAGGATGACGAAGGGCGGGTGAAGCCGATCACGGTGACGAGCGTCAAAGGCAGGGCGGCCGTGGCAGCATAGTTGCAGCTCAGGGCCATGGTGCTGCAGAGGACCCGCCCGACATGTGCTTTCATCTGCCGGCTGTTGAAGACGTCTGACCGATAGCGCCAGATGAGAGGGGCGATGAGCAGAAGCCCGACGGTGGCGCGAAAGAAGACCAGCTGAATAGCGGGGAAAGTCGCTCCGGCCTGCTTGATGACGCCCATCGAGATGACGACGAACACCATATCGGCCAAGGCAAAGACCGCCCCCTGTCGATTGGCGACATGCCGGTCTTTCACATCGGTGGGAGGCATCATGAAGGAGGGCTCGACCTGGGCAGGCTCATTGCGAAGCCGGCTGGTCGGACAAGTCTCGGTCGATGCCCTTAATATTGCATTAGCGCTTTCAGGAGGCCGCCATCAGAGCCATGCGCTCGGCGGACGATCACGGCTCGCGCCGCTCGACGACCGTATATTCGGCATCGATGATGCCATCCGGCTGCGGGCGAGTTTGAGTACGACGCACCCGGCGCCGGAGATAGAAATGCAAAGCCACGCCGCCTGCAAGCAGGAGAGGGAGCACGATGAAAAGGCCCACCAGCACAATCGCCAGGATGGCGATTCCCGCTGCAGCCACGGCCAACAATCTCACCAGAACAGACAGGAAGCCGCCGCTGCGGCGGGCTGTCGTTCCTGAGCGAAAAACCACGTAGTCCAAGATGGATCCTCCAAATGCGGGAGCGCTCGTCGGCGCAAGAGCAAGATGAGGTGTCCGACATCGCGAGCGGCAACCCGCCCGCCAGAGGGGCCCGGACCCCTAGGCCTGGCTAATGTGGGTGGAGAATTAGGCGGATGCAAGACAGGGAAAACAATACGGTGACGCTTGTCGAGAAGTCACAATATTTCACTGTATTGTCTGGGGAGTTTGACAGTTGGGCGGCGCTAGGTGCGCTGAGTTCTGGAATTATTCGAATGAATATCGCGATACAGTGGAACAAAATGAAGGTTGAGGTGAGCTTTTTCTGTTGGCACGATTTAATGTGATCGGGTGAAACTTCACGCGCGCCTTGCAATGTTGCCGCGATATCTCGTTTAATAGCGGGACGTTGCGATGAAGAGACGGTGCGGGACTGAAGGGCCAGCAATGAATTGTCCACGCTGTGCACAACCTGCTCCGGCCAATGCGCGGTTCTGCAGCCAGTGTGGAGCGCCCCTCGGATCGGATGCGCCCAGTCCGAGCGGTCTTGCGACGGAACCGGTCGGTACCGAGGAATTCAAGCCGGTAACGATCCTCTTTGCGGATATCGTCGCGTCTACGGAGCTGGTTTCGAGACTCGATCCCGAGCAGGCGATGCGGCGTCTGGCGCCGGCCGTCATGCTGATGCGGCGAGCAGCGGAACGTTTCGGCGGAACCCTTATTCACAGCTTGGGCGATGGGATCATGGCCCTTTTCGGTGCGCCGCATGTTCAGGAGGGACATGCTTTGCTGGCGTGCCAAGCTGCCTTGGCCATTCAGGCCGAGATCAAAGGCGTGCTGGGAGCGACAGCCGTCCGGATCGGCCTGCACTCCGGCCTCATCGTTTCCGAGACGAGATTTTCTTGGCCGGTCAACGAACGGGAGGCGTACGGAGTCGCTATCCACATCGCCAGCCGGGTACAATCCTTGGCGGAGCCGGGGACGATCTATCTCAGCGAAGATTGCTACCATCTCGTCGAACGGTTCTGCGCGGCCAAGCCGATCGGGCGCCGCTCGATCAGGGGATTGCAGCACGAGATAAGCGTTTATGAACTCTCGGGCTTTCGGCCATCGTCATCCGAGACGCTGTTCACTGATCCCAATCTTACGCTCTTCCAAGCCCGCGAGCGCGAAATGGCGGATCTGGAAGCATCCTTCCAGACTGCATTGCGCGGGGAAAGTCATATCGTTGGGATATGCGGCTCAGCGGGAAGCGGAAAGTCAAGGCTTTGCTATGAATTCGCCCAACGATGCCGGAGAGATCGGATCCCGGTGATCGAGGTGAGGGCTCAGCCCTATGGCAAGGCTGCGCCGATCCAGACCATTCTCGAAGTTGTACGGCTGCTGCTCGGGATCACTTCGAGCGAGGAGCCCGCTGCGGCCCGCCGGATCGTCACGGAGTGCTTGGACAAGTTTGGCTCTCCTCCCGAGAACGCGATGCCGATCCTGTACGATTTTCTTGGCATCGCCGACAGCACCCCGTTGCAGACCGTGACCCCGAAGATGCGTCATGCTGCGCTTGTGGACATCATCTCCTGGCTGGTCCGTAGTCGCGCCTCCGAGCCGTATGCCATCATCCTGGAAGACCTTCATTGGCTGGACGAGGCGAGTGAGAGCTTCCTGGAGGTCCTTTGCAATTCGATCGCGGGGTCCCATGCCTTTCTGATCGTCAACTACAGACCTTCCTATCAGGCCTCTTGGATGCAAAGGGACGGCTTTCATCTCCTGGAGCTGAAGGATTTCGATTGCAGTCAGATAGACCAGTTCATTTCCTCCGTCGTTGGGCCTCAAGCGGATTTGGCCGAGATCCGAAATCGCATTGCCGAGCGTTCGGGCGGCAATCCCTTTTTTGCCGAGGAGATCATCCACTCGCTGATCGAAAGTGAAGTCCTGATCGGAAAACCCGGAGATTACCGTCTCGGAGGCAAGATTGGGGATACTCCGCTTCCGGTGACGGTCCAGGCCGTTATCGGTGAGCGCATCGACAGGCTTTCACCCTTCGATCGGACAATCCTGCAGATGGCTTCCGTCATTGGAAAAGAGGTGCCGTATACGGTCCTAGAAGCGGTCAGCGCGCAGGAGATGGCCGCTGAGATCAAGCCTGCGCTTCTCCGGTTATGTGCGGTCGAACTGTTGCAGGATCAGGACAGGCCGGATGGGCGCTACTATTCCTTTCGCCATCCCCTCATTCAGGAAGTGGCTTATTCAAGCCAGCTGAAGTCCCGTCGGAGCAGGCTTCATGCCTTCGTGGCCCCTGCCTTGGCGAGCTACTATGCGGAACGACAGGACGAGGTGGCGGGTCTCATCAGTTTTCACTACGAATCGGCAGGCAGCCTTTCCAAGGCCGCGGAATATGCCCGCAAGGCTGCCGAATGGATCGGGTCGATGCACCCTGCTCAGGCGATCAGGCAATGGCAGGTCGTGCGCCGCCTCGTCCATGCTCAAAGCCGGTCCGTGAGAGACAACGCCCTGCTCATCCTCTCGAGTGCCCAAATCGCGTGGCTTGGATGGCGGGAGGGAATGGGTGCCAAGGATGCCGCTCCCTACATCCAGGAAGCACTCGCCGTCGCAAAAGAAACGGACGATACGATGGTTCCCTTGCTTCTCTTCGTGGAGGCCAGGATCAGTGGCGCGAGCGGCGGAGCGGCCGACCATTACGTCGCGCGTGTCACGGATGCGTTGGCGATCCTGGATAATGCCGTTCATCGAAGCCGGGCGGCGACCCTCTACGCCTCCCTGAGCCAGGCCTATGGCTGGGCCGGCCTCTTCAAGGAAGCGCTCGAAGCCAATGATCGTGCCCTCGCTCTGCTGCAATATGTGCAGGATTTCGAGAATCGGTTTCTGGGATACAGCGTCGAGCATTGGACACTCAGCTTGCGAGCGAGGATTCTGATCCATCTCAACCGGATCGACGAGGGAAGAGCTTGGCTCGACCACATGCTATCGATTGAGGATGGGCGGATCGATCCGACAGTTCAGTTCATCAGTCACCTTGGCTATGTGGATCTCGCTTGGCTTTCTGGGGACCCGGACCTCGCCCTATGGCACGCGACGCGCGTGAGCCAACTCGCAGAGCGCCACGGCACCCCTTACCTGAAAGTCTTCGCGTATGCGTGCATGGCGATGGCGAAAGGCCTCGCGGGAGACGCGCAAGAGGCTATCCGGGAACTGGAGGAGGGGCTGGACTTCATGCACTCCGCAAGGGCTGCCCTGGACTACGAGCCGGACATGATGGCCAGTTTGGCCGAATGCCAGGCTCAAGCTGGTCATTATGGGGAAGCTCTTCTGACGGCCGAGCGCACGATCAGGTTATCGCGGGATCGGGCAACCCGCCTTCCTGAGTGCCGCGCCCTGATCGTCGCCGGAGAAGCCATGATCTCACGGCGTGGAAAGGAGCGCCGAAAGGATGCAGTTTATTTCTTCGAGAAAGCCGAGGCACTGATACAGGTGACCGGAGCAATTGTCCTCGAACCTCGGCTAAGAGCCGCTCGGGAGAAGCTGCTCATCGGTAGTTCCTGAGCCGAAAACTATTCTCGGAAACCCTGTCAGTGGTCGCCCAGAGCTGTTTTCACTTGCGTGAAATCACCTCATCTTTGCTATGCCGCATTTACTGACGGTGAACCGGATTGACTTCACCGAAAGTGCTTCAGGGGCTGTGAGGTTCGACGAGCAGCGTAAACTCGCTCATGCCGTAATCATCGATGATGCGGACGTGGGAGCTCAAATGCGTTCGGCAGAACTCGCTCCATCGCTCTGGGCTCGTGCAATAGAGCCCCGTCCTTGTTCGTTCACCGGATGCCGGCACATGAACGAAGTTCACGGCAAAGCCCTTTCGGCTCGTCTTTCGAAGATGAGTCAGTGTCTTCTCGACCAACTGCTCCCAAAGCGGGAACGGCTGATCGAGCATGACGTTGAAGATCCCGCTCGCGATGCTGTAATCCGCTGAACGCGGGCTTTCGACACCCTGTTGAAACCGGATCGTCTCTCCGGTCCAGCGCCTCTTCGCGCTGCGGACCATTGCTGCGGAGAGGTCTATGCCGAGATAATCGACCGGGGTTTGTGGATGATAAAGCGCCAGATAATCGAGAAGGGCGCCATACCCGCAGCCGAGATCGTTAAGCGAGAACGGCCTCTCGAAATCGCAGATCATAAGAAGTTTTCGGAAGCGGAGAGCCTGCGTCGGCATGCAGCTCCAATCCACGCCTAATGGGCTTGGACCATGGCGACAGAGCTTCTGCGTGTAATATCGCTCGACCTGCTGATAAGCGGCGTCGAGTTCGTCTGGGAGTGCGCTTTCCATTCAGATCGAGGGCTTACCTCCGCCGCGGAGTCTTTCGGGCGGTCTTGGGTGCTGCCTTGGCTGTCTTGGTGGGAGCCTTACGGGCCGTCTTCGAGGTTTGCCGGGCCACCCGCGGAGCCGTCTTCGGAAGCATCGGCAGCGACACGATGATGTAGGGTTGCTCCATATAGAAGAGGCCCGTTTTGGAATCTCTGACGACGACCCTAGGTCCTTCGTCGCTGCGGGAATCGTGAGCCTGGAAAAGCACTGGAAGAGGAGTGTCCGATTCTAAATTCTCGACCATCATGTTCATGATCCGGTCGTTGCCGTTCACGCGGGGTTTATCGGACTCGTACTGATCCAGTTCGCCGATAAGTTTGAGCCACCTGTTCCGCGCCCGGGCGTTCCAGAAGCCTCCGAGATTGAGGACGGCAACGCAATCCCGGAAGGAGCGCCCTTTCTGGAAGATTTGGAACTCCTTTTGCAGGATCTTCATCTCATCGATGCCGCCGAAGGCTTCATCCAAGCCCTGAGAGGGGCCGAAGCGAAGATTCATGAGGTCGAATAATCCCGAAATGAAGATATCATCCTCTTTCATGAGGCGGCCCATCACACCCTCCACTGTTCCAATGCGAAGATATTCCGTGTATGCAGATCGCATCAGTCAAGACAGTAAATGTCAAGCTTACTTTGCTGGTTACTTGGGGTAATAAGAATACTGACGCACAGAAAAATGCCTGCCCATTCCTCCTATGGTGCTGTACTGGATAGATAGCTGCATAACGTCGGCCGATCTGTTCTCGCGTGCCTCTGATCAGCAAAGATGGCCGGAGAAAAATGGCTGCCTGTTATTGCGTTGACGAAGAGTTAGGATTAAATAGCTGGGTCATTTTCCGAAATTGTGTTTCATTTCGCTTTGACGATCGCCATTTTCGAAAAGGAAGCAGGCGAAGCGTGCTTCTGCTTTTCAGTCGAGCCTTTTCCAACGCATACCTGAAAGTTTCCCGGTAACCCGCGATGGCTGTCGTCACATTCAGCGACAATATGCGCCCTGGCCTCCGACGGCAGGATTTCTTCACGCCGATCATAGGCCCGATCGGTTATGGCGACGATGGCATGTCTGAGACGGCGACGTTTCAGGTCAATGTCGACCACTCGTTGTTCGATATCATCTATCGCGGTCCTGCCATCGGCGACAATTCAGGTCAGGTTTCGTGGATGGAAATTTGGCTCGGTGCCGAATTATGGCTCACCTACACAAGCGACACAGTTCCGTTCACCTATGACGAGGGCCTCGCAATATTCCATGCGAGTAGTGCTGCGGCGGCGGCTCGGATCATGCAGGGGAGCGATCAACTCATCGGCTCCTCGCATGGCGACTATCTTGAGGGTTATGCCGGGAACGATCATCTCGACGGCGGGGCGGGCGCGGATACGCTGAATGGTGGAGCCGGCAACGATACCTATATCGTCGACAATACTGACGATCGCGTCTTCGAAGCCATTGGCGGCGGCTATGACATCATCTTGACGAGCGTCAGTTTCGCCATGGCGGCCGATGCCGAAATCGAGCAACTGAGGGCCGCTGCCGGGGCGAATTCCCTGACCCTGATCGGCAACGACTTCTCGAACGTCATCGTTGGAACGTCCGGCAACGACGCTCTCGACGGCAAGGGAGGCTTCGATACTCTGATAGGCGGTGCCGGCGACGACCTCTACTTTATCGATTCGTCGTCTGATGTGGTCGTAGAGGAGGCCGGGCAGGGATACGACACGGTCATAGCCTATGCCTCGTTCGTTCTGAGCGACAATGTCGAAGTCCTGAAAGCCGGCGGCGGCGACTTCTATCTCAGCCTGACCGGGAATGCGCTCTCGAACGAGATCTTCGGCAATGCGGGGGCGAACTTCATTGACGGCCGTGATGGTGACGACTGGCTCTATGGCGACGGCGGCAACGACGTCATCTACGGAGACAACGGGCAGGACGTCCTCTATGGGGGCATGGGCGACGATTTCCTTTCCGGTGGGGAGGGCAATGATTCCCTCTATGGAGACGTCGGCAACGACTTCCTCGACGGCGGCGGCGGCCACGACGTCCTCTTCGGCGGGAACGGGCTCAACCGACTGCTGGGACAGGACGGTAACGATACGCTGTACGGAGGGATGGACGCCGATACCCTCCTAGGCGCGGACGGCAACGACAGGCTTTACGGCGACGCCGGAAATGACTCTCTTGATGGTGGAGCAGGCAAGGATACTCTGTCCGGCAGTTGGGGGCGTGACGTTTTCACCTTCAAGGATAAGCTGAACGCCAAGACCAATGTCGACACAATCACGGACTTTAACGTCAAGGACGATACGATCCGCCTGGAGAACAGCATCTTCAAGAAGCTCGGCAAGGCCGGAAAGCTGAAGCCCGACTTCTTCACCATCGGCAGCAAGGCGAAGGACGGCAACGATTACCTGATCTACAACAAGAAGTCCGGGTACCTCTATTACGATGCGGACGGCTCCGGATCCAAGTCCAAAGCCATCCTCTTCGCCAAGCTGAAATCCGGCCTCTCCCTGACCGACAAGGATTTTTACGTCATTTAGGCCGCTGAGTTAAAAGTCTGCGCGCATTGGCTCCGTCCAATAGATGGGCTTCTCCGAGCTTACTGGCAAACATCGACCCAATCGGCGCCGACGAGCTCGGCCATGCGCTGCGGATGAATGCGCACGGCCGTGTGGATCGAGCCTGCCGCCGGAACGACTTCGTCGAAGGCCTTCAGGGAAATGTCGCAATAGACCGGCAGCGGTGTTGCCAATCCGAAGGGGCATACGCCGCCGACAGGGTGTCCGGTGAGCGCCTGAACCTGTTCCGCGTCCAGCATCGAGGCCTTGCCGCCGAAGGTCGCCTTGACCTTGCGATTGTCGAGGCGGGCCGTGCCGCTGGTGACGACCAGAAAACTCTTCTCCCCCACGCGCAACGACAGCGTCTTGGCGATCTTTTCCGGCCCGACGCCGTGCGCTTCCGCCGCCTGGGTGACGGTGGCGGTGCTGGCCTGCATCTCGATGATCTCGATATCCGGTGCGTTTTGGGCGAGGAAGGCGCGAACGGATTCAAGGCTCATGGTCGAGGGGCTCCTTTGTCGGAAGATGAGGCCAGCGACATACCATGAGTGCGCCGCCTGACGCGATACTGTCAGGATAGCCGCAGCCCCGTTGCCCGGGTCAATCTGGTCCTAGCGTTCGCTTTCGGGATAATCGGCACCCCGGCTCGTCTCGGCCCAGGCCTCGACCTCCGCAAGAGTCTCCCTCAACTTTTCCCGAATGCCGTCGAGCGCAATGGCGCCCAAAGCCAGGTGCTTGGGCGGATCTTTCGCCTCGACAGCCTTGATGATGGCTTGTGCAGCGCGTACGGGATCGCCCGGCTGTTTGCCGCTGTAATTCGCCGTGGTTTCGAGGCGGGCACCAACCGTGTCTTGGTAATCGGAAATCGCCGGACGCCGTTGCTGAAGGGAACGGCCCGCCCAATCGGTGCGGAACGGTCCGGGCTCGACGCAGGTCACCTTGATCCCGAGTGGTGCGACCTCCTTGGAGAGTGCGTCTGACAGACCCTCCACCGCATGTTTGGTGGCGGCATAATATCCGGAGCCCGGATAGCCGATGAAACCTGCCTGCGACGAGATATTGACGATGTGCCTCTGCCGACGGGCGCGCATGCCGGGAAGAACGGCACGGGTCATTGCGGCGAGTCCGAAGACGTTCGTCTCGAACTGCGCGCGGATCTCCGCATCATCGCCTTCCTCGATGGAAGCCTGATAGCCGTAGCCGGCGTTGTTCACGAGCACATCGATCGCGCCGAAACGCTCTTCGGCTGCTTTGACGGCAGCAGTGATGTCATCATTGCTGGTGACGTCGAGCGAAAGGGCGAGTGCCCTGTCCTCATGCCCACGGGTGAGATCCTGGACCCGGCCGGCATCGCGGGCGGTCACGACGGCACGCCAGCCCCGGTTCAGAACGAGTTGGGCGAGTTCCCGCCCGAATCCGGTGGAGCAGCCCGTGATGAACCAGACAGGATTCTCATTGAGCGGCATGGGACATTCCTCTTCAGGGCAGGTTCATGACGGGTGGGATATAGGCGCTTCTCAAGGCTGGGGAAGAGTCGCAGGGAGGCACCACACGGCTTCCGTTACATCGATGTATTGGTCGCCCTCACATCCGTCCGAAGTCGACGAGGGGCTCATCGTAGATCGCCGTCAGCAGCCTGCCGTCAGTCTTGACCATGCCGCGATACATGCCTGAACAGTTGAAGGGCAGGGACACGTTGCCGGCATGATCGACCGCGACGATGCCCCCGGATCCTCCGACCGGTGCCAGCATGTCGATCACCACGGCGCGCGATGCTTCCTCCAGGGACTGGCCCGCGTAGCGCATCCGTGAGGCGATCTCATGAGCCGCCGCATAGCGGATGAAGATCTCGCCATGGCCCGTTGCCGAAATGGCGCAGGTCTCGTTGTCCGCCCAGGTTCCCGCGCCGATCACGGGACTGTCGCCGACACGTCCGGGTGCTTTCGCCGTCATTCCCCCGGTGGATGTTGCTGCGGCAAGATTCCCGTGGCGATCGCGGGCGACCGCGCCGACCGTACCGTGCTTGCGCGACTCGTCCTGGTCGTCAGCGCCGCTCTTGCGCATGGCGAGCGTTTCCTGCAGCGCATTCCAGCGTTGTTCGGTGTAGAAATAGGACGCTTCCTCGAAGGTGAGGCCCTGCTTGCGGCAGAACTCCAGAGCGCTTTCGCCGATGAGGAGCACGTGACCGGAGTGCTCCATCACGGCGCGGGCGGCGAGAACCGGATTCCGGGGGCCGCAGATCCCGGCGACGGCACCGGCCGAGCGGTCGCGGCCATCCATGACGGCGGCGTCCATCTCTTGCTTGCCTGCCGAGGTATAGACGGCCCCGCGTCCGGCATTGAAAAGCGGTTCGTCCTCGAGTGCCATGACGGCGGCCGACACGGCATCGAGCGCGGCACCACCATCGGCGAGGACGGCGCGACCGGCGTCCAGGGCCCGGCGCAGGCCCGCATGATAGGCAGCTTCCCGTTCAGGCGTCATCTTGCTGCGAAGGATCGTGCCTGCGCCGCCATGGATCGCGAGGGCGAATTCGTTATCAAAGGTCGTGCTGCCGGTCATGGTGTTCACGCTTCAGGTGAGAGGGATTTAAGAATGTCAAACAGGCCCGGACGATGATGGCCCGAGCGGCCGGTCATGGAGCCTGCGGCGACGAGCGCGTCGAGCACGGCCTCCTGCGTTGCATCGGCCATGGCCTCGAAGAGGAGGTCGATGCGATCCTCGTTGAGAATTTGGAGACCGACGAGAGTCGCCTTCTCGTCATGGGACAGGATGTTGGCGGTGGTGAAGCCGAGAGCGATGTCGCCGCTGCCATGCCCCCAGAAGGAGCCCAGGCGCGCCAGTCCGACGCCGGAGCGCCGGATGACGCGCTTGATCTGTCGGTCGCTCAGCGGAATATCCGTGGCGGCAATGATGATGATGGAGCCCTTCTCCGTCACTGTCCCGTCGAGGACGCTGGAAGGAGAAACGATCCTGCCATCGGGCAGACGAAGGTCTCCGGGGCGCCCGAAATTCGACAGAACAAGCACACCGAGGTGATAATGCTGGCCATCGAGGTCAAGACGGCGGGAAGACGTGCCGATTCCACCCTTGAACCCGAAGGTGCTCATCCCGCAGCCGGCTCCTACGGAGCCAATCGCAAACTGGGATGAAGCAGCCTCCAGAGCTGCGTAGGCGTCCGCTTCCGTGATCGCGAGAGCCTGAATGTCGTTGAGGTAACCGTCATTGCACTCGAACACGACCGGGTTCACGGTGGCGGTCTCGCGGCCGATATCCGGGTTCTGCGCGATGGCATGGCGCACGAGGGCGGTGCAGCAGGTGCCGACCGACAGAGTGTTGGTGAGGACGATGGGCGTCTCGAGGGTGCCCAGCTCCTCCACCTGAACGAGGCCGGCGCTTTTGCCGAAGCCGTTCAGCACGTGAACGGCCGCGACAGGCTTCTCACGATAGAGATTTCCACCATGGGGTACGATGGCCGTCACCCCTGTGCGAAGATCGCCATCGATGAGCGTCCGATGCCCCACGCGCACGCCTGGGACATCGGCAATGCTGTTGCACGTGCCGGCCGAAATGTTGCCGCAGGCGAAGCCGAGGTCCCGGGCGCGGAGAGGGCGGTTCATCAGGCGCATTCCGCCTTGACGAAGGCGGCGATCTCCGCATGGGTGGCGATCCACACATCGGACCGGCGGGTGATCTCCTCCAGGAGCTTTTCGAGGATCCAGATGCGCGAGCGGTAGCCGGTCACGTGCGGGTGCATGGTGAGCAGGAAGAGCCCGCCTTCCTCGTAGGCCCGTTCGAACTCACGGAAGAAGATGTCGAAGACGGCAGTCGGGGGCGTGTGCGGGCGCAGGCCGTTGAAGCGGTGCATGTTGAAATACACCGCATCGTCGCGGATCCACTCCACGGGAAGCTCCACGATGCCCGTGGGCTCTCCCTGTTCAACCAACTCGTAAGGATCGTCGTCGGCCATGAGCGACGAATCGTAGAGGAGGCCGAGCTCCCGCTCGATGCGCAGCGTCGTAGGGCTGAAATCCCAGGACGGGGTGCGCAGGCCTACGGGCCGCACGCTGGTGATCCGCTCCAGGGTATCCGCCGCGCGGAACATCAGGTCCCGCTCGATCTCGTAGGGAAGCTGGCTGTTGAGTTCGTGAATCCAGCCGTGGATGCCGATTTCATGGCCTTCCGCAACAACCCGGCGCTGCTCGTCCTCGTAGAGGAGGGCGGCGACGGCCGGAACGAAGAACGTCGCTTTGGCATCGTATTTGGCAAGCGCATTGAGGATGCGCGGCACACCCTGCCGATTGCCGTATTGTCCCTGAGACATGCGGCCGATAGATTTGCCGCCATCGCGCAGTTCATTCGTCTCATGATCCGAATCGAAGGAGAGCGCCACGGCGCAGCGGGCGCCGTTCTTCCACTTGGCGGGCTTCATGGAGCGGCCGGCGCGCACATGGTCCACCTTGCTGCGCCATGTCTGCTCATCCCAACGCCATGGCTGGCTGCTGATATCGTCCATGATTCTTCCTCAAATTCCTTCGTTCAATATCTATACGCTTGTGCCGGCTCAGGAGCGGCCGCCATCGGCGGAGATGATCTGTCCCGAAATCCAGGACGCCGCGTCGGACACCAGGAACATCACCGCGTTTGCGATGTCCTGCGGGTAGCCGAGGCGCCGTGTGTGGATGCTCTCAACCAGACGTGCTTGACCTTCGGGGCCGTAGCTCTCCCACTGGCGCTGCGTCGCCGGGTTCGACAGAACGAAGCCCGGGGCCACGCTGTTGACCGTGATTCCATGCGGACCGAGTTCCAAGCTGAGCTGCTTCGTCAGTCCGACGAGGGCATGCTTCGAGGCCGTATAGGCTTGGATGCCTGTCAGGCTCGGGCGAAGGCCGGCGCCGGACGAGATATTGACGATGCGGCCGAACTTCTGTCGCTTCATATGCGGGGCCACGGCCTGGGAGCACCAGAATGCGCTGTGCACATTGGCCTCGAAGAGGACGAGCCAGTCCTGCTCGCTGACGTCTTCAATCGGTTTAGCCACCTGCCCACGAACGCCCCCGGCGCAATTGACGAGGACGTCGATGCCGCCGAGGCTTTCCGCCATCTCGTCGATGACGCGACCAACCGCGGCGCGATCGGCAAGATCGAGTGTACGGGTCGCTTTGGCTCCAGCCTCCGCGGCAACGCGCAATCCGGCCTCATCCATGTCGAGCGCCCAGACATGGGCGCCCTCGGCCGCGAGGCATTGGACGATGCTTCGTCCGATTCCCTGGGCTGCACCGGTCACGGCGACCCGGCGATTGGTGAAATCCAGATTCATGGCGTCAGCATCTCGTCGAGAGTGGACCAGGATTGTTCGCGCCGGCCATCCTCGATGTCATGGATCAGCGCGACGAGCCTGCTGATGGCAGGCGTGGGAATGCCGGCTTCCTGGCCGAGGGTCGCAATGATGGCGATCTGCGCGTCAACTTCGGTCTTGCGCTTGCGCACCGCGAGATCCCGCCAGATGCCGGAATGGGTCTTCGCCGTATGCCGGTTGAACTCGGCCATGTCGGCGACGGAGCTCCGCGCGGCCGCCTCGTCGGCTCCCGGCATGAAGGCATCGGGATCGAACCCGTTGAACCCCAACGGCTTCACGCCACGGGCCTTTGCGATCGCCATGACCTCTTGGCCGAGACGGTGATAGACCGGAAAGTGCCTCTCGGAGGCGAGGTTCTCCGACATGGACGCATTGGTCAGCGCGGTCGCGAAAAGCAGCGAGCCGTAGCCGAGCTTGCCCCAGAGATATCCCCAAATATTGTCGGTGAGCACAGCCTTCGGCTCGAAGATCGAGAGCAGGCGATGGTAGTCGCGTATGACATCCGTCGCTTGCCCGTCGAGACCCCCGACCGCCACAGCGGCGCGATTGCCGAAGAGGATGCGGCCAGGCTCGAGCCAGTCCGCGCCGAAATTGACGAAGCAGCCGATGGTCCGCTCGGCGCCGATTTCCTCGGCGATAACGATCTCGTTCAACCCGTTCTGCGCGGACAACACGGTGCCGTTCTCGGCGAGATGTGGTTTCAGGGCCCGCACGGCATCGGGGGTATGATGTGCCTTGACGGCCAGGATGATGCGCTTGAACCGTCCTTCGACCTCGTGGGGTAGGACTGCCTTCACGGATTGTCGAAAAGTCTCGACGGGCCCCTCGATGGAGAGGCCATCGCGGTTCATGGCGGACACGTGCGGCTCGACGATATCGACGAGCCGCACGTCCTCACCGGCGCGGGCGAGATAGGCGCCCAGCGTTCCGCCGATGGCGCCGGCACCCCAGATCAGAATGGCGTTCTCGGTCATGACCAGTTCTCGATCAGCGCGCGGGTTTCTTCGATGGCGACCGCCCAGATGGCGTTCATGTCTTCATCGGACCGCTGAAAGTATCCGCCGAAATTGCCGTCCTGCAGGATCTCACGGACCCCTTCCGGGCCGAAGGTGCGCATGCGCTCCAGATCGACCATCGACTTCTGGTGGGAGGGCTGCTCGACGCCGGGCAGTCGGGTCCAGGGAAAGTTCTCCATCCAGGAAGCATGGGAGGCGACCGGGTCGATCTGCTTCACCTTCTCGAAGGTGCGCGGAGCATTCCACCAGTTGTGGAACTTCACCCGGCAATCGGGGTTCTCACCCATCCATTCGATAGCGGCCGTCTGGCCGGGCGTATTGCCGCCATGGCCATTGACGAAGAGGATCCGGCGAAAGCCCGTACGCTTCAAGGATTCGAGAATGTCTGTGATGATGCGCAGATAGGTATCGGCTTTCAGCGAGATGGTTCCCGGGTAAGCCATGAAATAGGGCGTGATCCCATAGGCCTGCACGGGAAACACCGGCACGCCGGTCGGGGCGGCCGCCTCAGACGCCACGCGCTCGGCCAGAATACTATCGACGGACAGGCTCAGATAGGCGTGCTGCTCCGTGCAGCCGAGCGGAACCACGGCGCGATCATCCGTCTTCAGGTATTCTTCGACCTGAAGCCAGTTCATCTCACTGATTTTCATGAAGGGTCTTCCTCTTGCATAACGATGGATGAGCGCAGGCGCTCCAGCACGGGGAGCAACGTGGCGCGGATGGCATGGGGATCCGGCATATAGCGGAACTCCATGGCCTGGCGATTCTTCGGCAACATCCTTCTGACGGTCGCTTCGGCACCGCTGGCATAGATCGCTACGTCGACCTGAGACAGGAATGCTTCCAGATCAGGCGCCGTGATCAGGCGCACGTCCACATCGGAGACATGCGGTGCGAAACGCAGCACGCCAGGTTTCATCAACGCTGTGAATTCGGGAAAGATCGACACGATACCGATGCGGGCCATGGGGTCGATCATGGCGAGCTGCGTCCGCGTCTCCTCAGAGGGGATAAAGCTCATTCCAACGACGGGTATGCCGCTGGGGACGAGATGCTCGACCTCGCCGCGACGGTGTGCGAGCGTGACACAGATATCGCAGGGCAGGGGGAAGGTCTCGCCCGCATGCAGGGCATCGACCGTCGTCACGGTGATGGTGTCGCCCGTGCCGAGATATTCCTGGATTCTATTGGCATATTGCCGTGTCGTCTCGACGAAGTTGCCTACCATGACGAGCCGCAGTGGGCGCGACGGCGTCGGGCCTCGCGCAGCGCGGGCATTCACCAGCGACGAAACGACGGAAGGCGCAAGACCGAGTTGCTCAGCCTCATTGAAAAGTGTTTCGATTCGGTTTTGGATCTTGCGGATCGCGGACGAACGCAATCCGTCGCTGCTGTGTCCGTCGCCTACATAGGTGCCTGCTCCCGGCTTCGCCTCGATGAGACCGGCCTCGCGCAGTTCGCGATAGACCGTCGCGACCGTCATGTGTGCGATGCCGGCTCGCTCAGCCAGTTCCCGCACCGAAGGCAGGCGCTGGCCTGTGGGCAGTTCACCAAGCGCAATCCCGAACTCGATCAAGCCGCGCAACTGGATGCCGAGCGGCACCGGGAGAGAACGGTCGAGCGCCGCCGCCAGATTGGCGAGAATGCGCTCATCGGGCGTCTGTTCCGTTTCTTTATAACGGGTGCTTGCATAAGCGTCAGGCGTTGGTTCAGGTTTGGGCACGGCGCTGTTGACTTTTCTTAACCGAGTGACCTACCGTTCTAATCGATAAGAACACCTTGGACGAAAAGCCAGGGTCTTAGCAAGAGGGGAAGTGAAGTGAAACAAAACTTCAAACTTGGTGGATCGCTCGTTGCGGCTTTCGTTCTGGGCACGGTTCTCTGCGGGTCGGTTTCCGCACAAACGCTGACCATGGGACTGCGCGCCGGTCCCGACTCGATCGATCCGCATTGGTCGACGCTTGGCAGCCAGGCGGAAGCCCTGCGCCACATCTTCGATACGCTCGTGATGTCGGACGAGAACCTGGGGCTGAAGCCCGGTCTCGCCACGTCCTGGAAGCCGATCGACGACACGACCTGGGAGTTCAAGATCCGCGAGGGTGTGAAATTCCATGACGGATCGGAGCTGACCGCCGAGGACGTGAAGTTCTCGATCGATCGCATCCCGGTCGTCACCGGCCCGATGAGCATGACCATCTATACGAAGCAGGTTGCGGAGACGAAGGTCGCCGACAAGTATACCCTGCATGTGAAGACGAAGTCGCCCGCGCCGACCCTGCCGAACGATTTCATCCGTCTCTTTGTCGTGTCGAAGAATGTCGGCATGGAGGCACGCAACGAGCAGTTCAACTCCGGCAAGGCCGCCATCGGCACCGGTCCCTACAAGTTCGTGTCCTGGGAGCCGAAGGGTGATCTCGTCCTCGAGCGCAATGACGATTACTGGGGCGGAAAGCAGCCGTGGCAGAAGGTGGTCCGCAAGGAAATTCCGAGCGATCCGGCCCGCATGGCAGCCCTGAAATCCGGCCAGGTCGATCTCGTCAATTACGTGCCCGCCACCGACTATGCCGCGATGCAGAAGGACAAGTCGGTCGACACGTTCGTGGCCGATTCGGTGTACTTCCTGAACATCACGCCGAACGTGAAGGAGACCCTGCCGAAGAAGGCGAAGGTCGACGGTAAGGAAATCGACGCGAACCCGCTGCGCGATCCCAAGGTGCGTGAAGCCATGGATCTCGCCATCGACCGCAAGACGCTCGTTCGCGTCGTGCTCGAAGGTCTGGGTCGTCCGGCCAACCAGCTGATGCCGTCCAACTTCTTCGGCGGCAACAAGAACCTGCCCGAGAAGCCCTACGATCTGGCCAAGGCGAAGCAGCTTCTCGCCGATGCCGGCTACCCGAAGGGCTTCGAGATCGATTTCCACTGCACCAACAACCGCCTGCCGGGCGATGGCGCGGTGTGCGAAGCGCTCTCGCAGATGTGGGCCCGCGCCGGCCTGAAGGTGAACGCGAACGCGCTCAACGGCACGGTGTTCTTCCCGGCTCAGCAGAAGGGCGAGTTCTCGCTCTGGATGAGCGGCTGGGGCACGCTGACCGGCGAGGCGAGCTATACTTATGGCTCGCTCGTGCACACGGCGGATCCGCAGATCGGCCTCGGCGCCTTCAACAAGCAGGGCTATTCCAATCCGGAAGTGGACAAGCTGCTTCAGGAAGGTGCTCGCACCATGGACGATCCGAAGCGTCGCGCTCTCTTCGAGAAGGTGACGGAGGTCTCTATGAACGACCGTGCGCTGATCCCGACCGTTCAGATCCAGACGGTCTGGGCCGCCAAGAAGGGCATGCTCACGATCCCGGCGCGCGTCGACCAGGAGACCCTGGCCTACGAGATCAAGCCGAAGAGCTGATCGTATCGATGGCTGGTCGGGTCATTCGGGCCCGGCCCGTTTCTCTCCCGGAGGGAACTTCCTTTCCCTCCGGCTTTCTGATTGATGGATGGCCGGGAACATCGGGCCGCGTGCCCTTCGCTTCCTGCCATTTCGGCACCATGCACGAGACAGCATGATTGGTTTTCTCATTCAGCGCGTTCTGCAGGCGCTCATGGTCGTCATTGCGATGTCGATCATCGTGTTCCTCGGCGTCTATGCCATCGGCAACCCCATCGACGTGATGATCGACCCCGCGTCCGATCAGGCGTTGCGCGAGGCTTTGATTCATCGCTATGGGCTCGACCGCCCTCTCTACGAGCAGTACTTCGTGTTCATGAACAACATGCTGCACGGAGACCTCGGCGAGTCGTTCATCTATCGGTTGCCGGTGTTGAACCTGATCTGGTCGCGCTTCCCGGCGACCCTGGAGCTTGCGCTGACGGCGATGCTGATCGCCACGGGCCTGGGAATTCCGCTTGGTCTCTGGGCCGGGTACAAGCCGGATTCGTTTTCGGCCAAGGCGATTATGGGCTTATCCGTTCTCGGTTTCAGCGTTCCGAGCTTCTGGGTCGGTCTTCTGCTCATCATGGCTTTCGCGGTCGAACTCGGCTGGCTGCCGTCGGGCGGGCGTGGTCCCACCACGCAGGTGCTCGGCATGAATCTGTCGATCACCTCGCTCGAGGGCTGGAGCTACATTATCCTTCCGGCGTTCAACCTCGCGCTGTTCAAGCTCGGTCTGCTGATCCGCCTGACGCGCGCGGGCACGGCCGAGGTGATGAGCTCCGATTACGTGCGGTTCGCCCGCGCCCAGGGGCTCTCCGAAAGCAAGGTCGTCGGCCTCCATGTGCTCAAGAACATCTCGATTCCCATCGTGACCGTCTTCGGCCTGGAGCTCGGCTCGACCCTGGCCTTCGCGGTGGTGACGGAAACGGTCTTCAACTGGCCCGGCATGGGCAAGCTCATCATCGATTCCATCACCGTGCTCGACCGTCCCGTGATGGTCGCCTACCTCATCCTCGTGGTCTTCCTCTTCGTTTTGATCAATCTCATCGTCGATCTGGTCTACGGCCAGCTTGATCCACGCATTCGCGTGAAGGCGGCATCATGAGCAGCTCTCCCGCTCTTCCCTTGCCCGCCGAGACCGGCTGGAGCCGGCTCTCCAATTTCTGGGCGGATTTCCGCCAGAGCCCGGTCGCCGTCGCTGCGCTCGCCGTCGTTGTGATCGTGGTTCTCATGGCTGTCTTCGCGCCGTTCGTCGCACCGCAGGATCCCTATAACCAGGAAGCGCTGGATCTGTTCGACGCCCGCCTCGAGCCCGGTGAGATCGGCTCCGGCGGCTACGTTCATTGGCTCGGCACCGATGCGGCTGGACGCGATCTCTTCTCGGCCATTCTCTATGGCTTGCGCACGAGCTTGATCGTCGGCGTCATGGCAGGCAGCCTGGCGCTCGTGCTCGGCACGACGGTTGGTCTCATCGCGGCCTATTACGGCGGCCGCATCGAGGCGCTGATCATGCGCATCATCGACCTGCAGCTCTCCCTGCCGGCGATCCTGCTCGCACTCGTCCTCGTGGCGATGCTGGGGCAGGGGCTGATGCAGCTCGTAGCCGCCCTCGTGGCCGCGCAATATGCCTACTTCGCCCGCACCACCCATGGTGCGGCCAGTGCGGAACGGCGCAAGGATTATATCGAGGCGGCACTCTCGACGCCTCTACCTGCGCGCCACGTGCTGTTTCGGCATCTGCTTCCCAATGCGCTGCCGCCCCTGATCGTGGTGGCGACCGTGCAGGTGGCGAACTCCATCGCGCTGGAAGCGACGCTGTCGTTCCTGGGGCTTGGCCTTCCCATCACGCAGCCTTCGCTGGGTTCGCTCATTTCCAACGGCTTCCAGTTCCTGCTGTCCGGCCGCTACTGGATCTCGATCTATCCCGGCATCGCCCTGATGCTGACGGTCGTCGCCATCAATCTCGTGGGCGATCAGGTCCGCAACGTTCTGAACCCGAGGCGCAGCCGATGAGCGAAGCGGTTCTTCGTGTCAAAGACCTTCAGACCCAGTTCCAGACCAGGGCGGGCGTTCTGAAGGCGGTCGACGGCGTCAGCTTCGAGGTCGGCCGAGGTCGCATTCTGGGACTCGTCGGCGAGTCCGGATCCGGCAAGAGCGTGACGGGTTATTCCATCCTCGGCCTGATCGAGCCACCCGGCAGGATTGCCGGAGGTGAGGTTCTCCTGAACGGCAAAGACCTGACCGGACTGAAGGGCGAGGCCATGCGGAAGGTCCGCGGCGCCCAGATCGCCATGGTCTTCCAGGACCCGATGATGACGCTCAATCCGGTTCTCAAGATCGGAACGCAGATGATCGCGGCCGTGCGGGCGCACGACAAGGTCTCGCGCAAGGTGGCCCGTGCCAGGGCGCGCGACGCGCTCGCCAAGGTGGGCATTCCAAGCCCCGAAGAGCGGCTCGATGCCTATCCGCATCAGCTCTCCGGCGGCATGCGACAGCGCGTGGCGATCGCCATCGCTCTCCTGCACAGCCCCGCGGTTATCATCGCGGACGAGCCGACGACCGCGCTCGACGTCTCGATCCAAGGCCAGATCCTGGCCGAGGTGCGGCGCCTGGCTGACGAGACCGGCACGGCCTTCGTGTGGGTGACGCACGACCTCGCGGTGGTGTCGAGCCTCGCGGACGACATCTGCGTCATGTATGCGGGGAGGATCGTGGAAAGCGGGCCGGCCGCCGATGTGATCGCATCTCCGCGCCATCCCTACACCGCAGGCCTTCTCGCATCCGTCCCGGCCGAGCATGAGCCCGGGACGAAGCTTCCACAGGTTCCGGGATCGACGCCATCCCTGGCCAATCTCCCACCAGGCTGCGCCTTCGCGCCCCGCTGCGCCAAGGCGGGACCCGCCTGCACCACGACGCCGCCCGTCCAGACCTTCGCGGACGGACGCACCGCCCTATGCCATTACCCGATCGAGCCCGTTTCATGCCAGCCGCTCTCCTTGACATCGACCACGTATCGAAGCGCTTCATAAAGCAGCCCAACATCGGCGAACGCATCGCCGGTCTCCTGGGGGCGGGTCCGAAGGCCGAGACCGTGCGCGCGGTGACCGACGTCAGCCTGTCGGTCGCCAAGGGCGAGGTCGTGGGTCTGGTGGGCGAATCCGGGTGCGGAAAGTCGACGCTCGGGCGCATGATCGCCGGCATCTACACGCCGAGCGACGGCAAGATCCTGTTCGACAAGGTCCCCGTGGCCAAGTCGCAGGGACGGCGGACGCAGAAGCTGACGACCCGCGTGCAGATGATCCACCAGGATCCTTTTGCCAGCCTCAACCCGCGTATCCGCATCGGCGACACGGTGGCCGAAGGGCCTGTGACGCATAACATCGTCAAGGGGCGCGATGCGGATTCGTACGTGGCGGATCTGCTTGGGCGGGTCGGGCTCGACCCGAGCTACCGCAGGCGCTTTCCCCATCAGTTCTCCGGCGGCCAGCGCCAGCGCATCGCCATTGCCCGCGCGCTCGCCATGAAGCCGGATCTTCTGGTGCTCGACGAGCCGGTGGCATCCCTCGATGTGTCGATCCAGGCGCAGGTGCTCAACCTGTTCATGGATCTGCGCCAGGATCTCGATCTCACCGGCATCTTCATCAGCCACGATCTCGGCGTGGTGCGGCATGTCTCCGACCGGGTCGCGATCATGTATCTCGGCCGCATCGTCGAACTGGCGCCCACGTCAGAGCTCTACGCCAATCCGAACCATCCCTATACGCGCGCACTGTTCGAGAGCGTTCCCCGCATCGGTGTGGGCAAGAAGAGCTTCCGTCCGATCGCCGGCGAAATTCCGTCGCCGCTTCATCCGCCGAGCGGATGCCACTTCCATCCGCGCTGCCCCTTCGCCGGTCCGCGCTGCAAGCGGGAAACGCCCCCACTCACCGGCATCGCTCCTGGCCGCTTCTCCGCCTGCCATCTCAACACCGGCGGCACGGATTAATCGAGACCTCTGAAACATGACCCAGCAAGCCTCTCTCGTGGCGCTTCAGGAGCGCATCGCCGCCGTCAACGACGTGCTCAATGCAACGTCCGTCCTGACGTGGGATTCCCGCACCATGATGCCTGCTGGCGGGGCGGAAACCCGCGGTCATCAGATCGCGACGCTGACCCGGGTGGCGCGCGATCTGCTGCTCGCGCCGGAGACCGAGACAGCGCTCGATGAGGCTGAACGGGCGGTCGAAGGTCTTGCCGAAGATTCCGCAGAGCGGCGCATGGTGCAGCAGACGCGGCATGCGGTGGACCACCACAAGAGAGTCCCGGCATCGCTGATCCAGGAGCGGGCGGCTCTTCGCACCCTAGCTCAGGCAGCCTGGATCGAGGGACGCTTGAAGAGTGATTTTTCGATCTTCGAACCCCACCTTGCCAAGACGGTCGAATTGTCACGCGCCTATGCCGATTGCATCGGCTGGAGCGAGCATCCCTACGACGCCATGGTGTCGATCTACGAGCCGGGCGAGACGGCCGCGAGCCTTAAGTCCCTGTTCCGGGAACTGCGCGCCGGGCTCCTTCCGATCCTCGAAGTCGCACGGTCGCGGCCTCAGCCCCGTTCGGACTTCCTGTTCCGCGACTATCCGGAGGAGGGGCAGCGTGCCTTCGGCCTGAGTCTCGCCGAGAAGCTCGGATACGATCTCAAGCGCGGACGCCTGGACACGACAGTGCATCCGTTCGAGGTGTCATTCACGCGCAACGACGTGCGCATCACCACCCGCTACAATCGCAACTACCTTCCGGCCTCCATGTTCGGCACCGCCCACGAGGTCGGGCACGGGCTCTATGAGCAGGGTGTCGACCCGGCCTATACGCGCACGACGCTGGCGACCGATCTGGTGGGGCTCTATGCGGTCGGCGGGACCAGCTTCGGCGCCCATGAATCCCAGTCGCGCCTGTGGGAGAACCACATCGTCCGCAGCCGCACCTTCTGGCAGCTGCACTTCTCCGAATTGCAGAAGCACTTTCCGGATCAGCTCGGCGACGTGAGCGCGGAGGAATTCTACCGCGCCGTCACCCGCGTCGAGCCCGGCTTCATCCGCGTCGAGGCGGATGAGCTCACCTACGATTTCCACATCATGCTGCGGGCGGACATCGAATGCGCGCTCATGGATGGCTCACTGCCCGTCGCCGACCTGCCTGATGCCTGGAACGCGGCGATCAAGCGCGATCTCGATCTCGTCGTCCCGAACGATGCCCAAGGCGTCCTGCAGGACGTACATTGGTCGACGGGCTATATCGGTTCCTTCCCGACCTATACCGTCGGTAACATCATGGGCGCCCAGGTGATGGACACCCTGCGCCGGCAGAAGCCGTCCCTCGATGCAGCCATCGCGGCAGGCGAGTATTCGGCTCTGGCGGGAGAACTGCGCACCCGGATCTGGGAGCACGGCCGCCGGTTCAAGCGTGACGAACTGCTGGAGCGGGAGACCGGACGCGGCCTCGATCCGGCGCCGTACTTGGCGTATCTTCGAGACAAATATGCGGCTTAATCTTTTCCAGATCGCGTGAGCCAAGCCGCAGTGGATCCGCTGCGGCTTTTTCAATGCTCGACCTGATCGGCCGTATGGCCCGCGCGCCAATAGGAGACGACCTGGTGTTCCGACGTTGGCATCTTCCATTCCTTGCGCAGGAGCCTCTTCAGGCATCGGCAGCTTTTCTGCTCGCATCCGGCCCAGATGAAGCGACGTGCCGCGCTCGACGGCATGGCGATTCCACGGAGGGCATCTTCGAGCAGGGAGGTCGTTCCCGCCGGGGCCCCGTCCCGGTGGATCCAGCGGATGTTTAGCGCCGCAGACGAGCGGAGCGACTGCTCCTCGCTCGCGTCAGCCACTTCGAGCAGGACGGTGGCCCGGCATTCGGCCGGAAGCTCCGCCAGGATCCGGCTGATCGCCGGCAGCGCCGTTTCATCGCCGGCAAAAAGATACCAGTCCGCATCCGGAAGCTCGCCTCCCGCCGATCCCATGGCGCCGACGACATCTCCGGGGCGGGCTCTTCGGGCCCAGGTCGAACTTGGCGTTTCTTCATCGTCGTGCAGGACGAAATCGACGTCGATCTCGCCGCGATCCACGTCGATTGCGCGGATCGTGTAGATCCGCATCACCAGTCGATCCTCTCCCTTCGGCCAGACCGGCCGCCCGTCATCGCCCGTCACCGGCTATTGCGGAACGACGCCAGACCTCGGAGGGAACAGGAGCCGGACATGCATGCCGCGGGTGGCGAACCGGGCAAGATCCGAGCCTTGCAACCGGGCACGACGCATGCGGGGCGTCAGGTTGGTGGCGCTGATGACGCGCATTTCGCGGAAGTAGGGCAAGGGCGAACCGGCAGCGCCATCGCCGCTCCAGGAGATGCGGGGCGTCTCACCCTCGGCAAAGCCGAGGATATGCTCGGCGAGGCTCCATTTCACGTAAGCGAGGCCCGTTGCTTCGGCGCCTTCGGCACGAAGATGGAGGCTCTCGCCGTCCGCATCGACAGCTGCACTGCCATAGGTGAAGTCCAAGCGGGCGGAGCGCTCGGAACGCTCCACTCGGCCGTGTTCGACGAAATGCTCGCAGAGTTTGTCCATGATCCGGATGGGGCCGGCGAGGGCAACGCGGGCCTCGGCGCGAAGGAGGGATGAGGTCATCGTTCGTTCCATGACAATGGCGCTCCGCCTATCGGTTTCGACGCAGGAGCCAGATCAGATACGGTCCGCCGATGAGCGAAGCGAAGAGACCCAGCGGGAGTTGGTAGGGGAAGGAGACGACCCGCGAGAGCCAGTCGGCGCTGATCATCATCCCCGCGCCGATCAGGATTGCGGCCGTCAGCTGATGATGGGCACGGCTGAAGCCGATGAGACGCGCCATGTGGGGTGCGACGAGTCCGACGAAGCTCAAAGGACCGACAATGAGCGAGGCCGCGGCTGTCAGGCCCGCGGCAAACAGGGTGAGCGTCACGCGGCTCGTGTGAAGCGGCAGGCCGATGGCGCGAGCCTGATCGGGGCCAAGAGGGAGGATGTCGAGCCAGCGGATCGCGAGGGGCAAAAGACCCAACGGGACGACGGCTGCCGTCATGGCAACCAAGGCCTCGGTCCAGGTGACCTGACCGGTCGAGCCGCTGATCCAGGCCAGGAGCTGGAAGGCACGCGCGTCTCCCGTGATCATGGCCGCATTGACGAGGGCGTTGCAGAATGCTCCAAAAGCCATGCGAATGCGGAGGGCCCCGTTGCTCTGGTCCTAACCATTTGTGATCTCGCGGTTCGATAGCGCTTCGCTGAGAATCCTTGCGAAACGCCGTGCGGCGGGAAGCGCGCCGAATGGATTGACGGGCGGCAGCGTCACGACGCGTCCTTCGCGAATCGCCGGAAAGGCTTTCCACAAAGGGCTCTTGCCGAGAGTGACGTGGGCATCCGGAGGAACCGGGGAGATAATGGCGATCAATGCCTCCGGCATCTCCACGAGGGCCTCCAGAGGCAGGGGAGCCGCCGCCGCATAGCTGGTGGGCTTTTGCCACGCATTACTGAGGCCGAGGCGCTGGAGTACGTCGCCGAACATGCTGTCGGGGCCGAAGACCCGGAAGTGGCGCGCATCGCCGAGATTGATCAGGAAAACCGGACGTGTCTTGTCCACAATGCGCCGGCTTGCCTGGGCGATCTCATGGGACGATGCACTGACATAAGTCTCGGCCTGCGGCTTACGTCCGAGATACTCGCCAAGGGCCAACGTTGTCTCCTCGGCCGCCAGGTAAGGAGAGCGACCCGGTTCGTAAACCGAGTAGGACACGACAGGAGCAATTCGTTCCAAGTTGTCCTGCACCCATGTGAACCAGCCCGAGCTGACGATGAGGTCGGGATGGGCGAGGCGCAGCATCTCGAAATTCGGCGAGCCGCGAAGACCGAGATCGGTCACCTACGGCGGCACGGTCGGCTCGATGGCGATCTTTCTAAACTGCACAAGCTCGGTTGCGGCGACAGGCACGAAGCCCAGCGCGAGCAAAGTCTCGAACATGGCCCAATCGAGAACGGCGATCCGCCGGGAAGTCTCCGCCTCGGATTTGCCGCCGATAAGAGTGCCGATCGACACCCCAAGAAACCAGCGCCGGTTCAAGGTGAATGCATTTCGTGCGGAGTCAGGCGGCATGGGTATTCGCAATATCGGTGTGTTCTGTGAGTATTTGTCAGAGATATACTTGCAAATGCATGTCGGATACTTAGCATCGTGGATGCGCTTCCGATGCTCGCCCTCCTGTCGCCATCGCTCTTTCTCTGCCACGTACTGCTCTTCGGCGCCGGCATTCGCTATGTCGGCTTCTCCTATGTCGACAACGAGAACACCCTGAAGGTGCCGGCCGCCACCGTGTTCGATGCCGCCACCCGCTACACGCGGGACAATTTCACCCTGGCGCTCAACGTCAACAACCTGTTCGACAACGAGTATGTCTCCTCTTGCGACACGCAGTACACCTGCAACTACGGAGCCGGGCTCGTCGCAACCCTGAAGGCGAGCTACAAATGGTGACGCCCGGGGCGCTATTTCGCGGCGGCGCCCTCACGCCTGTGCCGAAGTCCATGGCCGCCGGTTCCTTGTCCGAGACTCCCTTGTTCGAACTGACCGAGCTCAGCTTCACGATCCCGGAGCGGACCTTGCTGCATCCGCTCAGCCTGAACCTGCCGGGTCGGCGCGTGATCGGGCTCATCTGTCACAACGGTTCGGGAAAGTCCACGCTGATCAAGCTGCTGGCCCGCCAGCTGCCGGCGACCAGCGGCACGGTCAAGTTCGAGAGAAAGGTCCTGTCGGACTGGAGCGAGCGGCATTTCGCGAGGCGGGTCGCCTATCTGCCGCAGCCGCCGCCGCCCGCATCCGGCATGCTCGTCAAGGAGCTTGTGGCGCTCGGCCGCTATCCCTGGCATGGCCCGTTGGGTTGCTTCGAGACGGTCGACGGTGAAAAGGTGAGGGAAGCCATGGCTCTCGCCGACGTGGAGCCTTTCGCCGACCGGGTCGTTGAGACGCTCTCCGGCGGCGAGTGCCAGCGGGTCTGGCTCGCGATGCTGGTGGCGCAGAATGCGCAGTTCCTGCTCCTCGACGAGCCGATTTCAGTGCTCGACGTCACCCATCAGATGGAGGTGCTGGCGCTCGTCCAACGTCTTTCCCGCGAGCGCGGAATCGGCGTGGTCGTGGTCCTGCACGACGTCAACATGGCAGCTCGGTTCTGCGACGAGATCCTGGCCCTCCAGGCGGGGCGGCTGATCGCTCGCGGCACGCCCGAGGAGATCATGACGCCGCCCCGGCTCCAGGCCATCTACGGCATTGCCATGGACGTCATCGCCCATCCCGTCACCGGACAGCCCGTCAGCTTCGTCCGTTGATCCCTGTCACTTGTCCGGCTTGCCCTCGACGGCAGCCGGAAGTACCTCTCCTCCATGCGCCCTCTGCTCAAACGCTTCTTCGCCTATTACCGGCCGCATCGCGGCCTCTTCGTGCTCGATTTCTCCTGCGCGGTCGCTTCCGGCCTGCTCGAACTCGGCTTTCCGATTGCCGTCAAGCTGTTCATCGACACCCTGCTTCCGACCGGCCAGTGGGGATTCATCACGCTGGCCTCGGCGCTTCTGCTCGCGATCTACATTCTCAACGCGGGCCTGATGGCCACGGTGACCTATTGGGGGCACATGCTCGGCATCAACATCGAGACGGAGATGCGGCGCAAGGCTTTCGACCATCTCCAGAAACTCTCCTTCGGCTTCTTCGACAACCAGAAGACCGGACATCTCGTGGCGCGCCTCACGAAGGATCTGGAGGAGATTGGGGAGGTCGCCCATCACGGGCCAGAGGATCTGTTCATTGCCGTGATGACGCTCGTCGGAGCCTTCATCCTGATGTTCACCGTCAATGTGCAGCTTGCCGTGATCACAGCCCTCGTGGTGCCGCTCACCGCCTGGCTGACGACCCGCTATGGCGGTCGCATGACGCGCAACTGGCAGGCCCTTTATGGGAAGGTCGGCGATTTCAACGCGCGCATCGAGGAGAACGTCGGCGGCATCCGCGTCGTCCAGGCCTTTGCCAACGAGGATCACGAGCGGCGCCTGTTCGCCGCCGACAACCAGGGTTATCGCAAGACGAAACTGGAAGCGTACCGCATCATGGCGGCCTCGACCTCGCTCAGCTACCTGAGCATGCGCCTGATCCAGATGGTGGTCATGGTCGCCGGCAGCTATCTGGTGCTCAAAGGCGAACTCAGCGCAGGTGGATTCGTCGGGTTCCTGCTCCTCGTCGGCGTGTTCTTCCGGCCCATCGAGAAGATCAACTCGGTCATCGAGACCTATCCGAAGGGAATCGCCGGTTTCAGACGCTACATGGCGTTCCTCGATACGCGCCCCGACATTGCCGACCGTCCCGGCGCGCGCGACGTGGGCAAGCTCAGGGGCGACATCGCGTATTGCAACGTGCAGTTCGGCTACGCCTCGGAGCGCCCGATTCTCAAGGGGCTAGACCTGACGATCCGCGCCGGCGAGACCATCGCCTTCGTCGGTCCTTCGGGCGCGGGCAAGACCACCATCTGCTCCCTGCTGCCCCGGTTCTACGAGGTCGACAGCGGCTCCATCGTCATCGACGGGATCGATATCCGCGACATGACGCTCCGCTCCCTGCGCGGCCAGATCGGCATCGTGCAGCAGGACGTGTTCCTGTTCGCCGGCACGATCCGCGAGAACATCGCTTATGGCCGGCTCGAGGCGAGCGACGCCGAGATTCTGGAGGCAGCCCGCAGGGCCCGGCTCGACGAGGTGATCGCCTCGCTTCCAGCCGGTCTCGACACGGTCATTGGAGAGCGGGGCGTCAAGCTCTCCGGGGGGCAGAAGCAGCGCCTCGCCATTGCGCGCATCTTCCTCAAGAACCCGCCGATCCTCATCCTCGACGAAGCGACGTCGGCCCTCGATACGGAAACCGAGCGGGCGATCCAACAGGCCCTCGCCGAGTTGTCGCAGGGGCGCACGACGCTGGTGATCGCCCATCGCCTCGCCACAATCGTGAACGCCGACCGGATCGCCGTCATCGACCATGGCATCATTGCCGAGCAGGGCAGCCACAAGGAGCTTCTCGCCCGCGATGGCATCTACCGGCGGCTGAGCGAGGCGCAGTTCGCCTCAGAGGCTGGCTTATAAGGTGGTGCGGGTGTTTCCCTCCCCCTTGTGGGGAGGGCTAGGGTAGGGTGTGAGCGATAGCCTATCCGCGAATGGCGCCGGCACCTCCAACTCCTCCCCACAAGGGGAAGGAGAGCCCCAAGCACTTTACGATTCAGACACCGATATCAAGCGCCTGCCGCGTCCGACCAGTACGTGCGGCTGCGGGCATTGACGGGCGATCCTGATGCCTCGTTCAAGGCAAGGATCGCCTCATGGAAGCGTCGCGCCTCGTCCGGTCCGGTCAGGATCCTGAGGCTGTGGATGATCCTGGTGATGCGCAGGTGGTTGTGATCGTAACCGGTGAGCCACCAGCGCGTGTCGCGGTAAAATTGGAGCATCCGCTCGGTCGCCTTGCCGAGAGTTTCCAGGGCGGCCGGGTCTGTCCGGATTGCGTCGATTTCGGCCTGCGTCAGGACCGGGGCTCCGGGCTGCGCGGCGCTGCGGGTCGGAAGCGGGAACAGCCACTGGATGTAATCATGCACCTCTTCCAGCCGTTCGTCGGAAAAGCCCAGCACATCGGCAGCGATGCGTCCCCGACCGTCGCGTCCGGTTCCGGCGAGAAAGGCATGGAGAGGTCCTGTTGTGGATAACGCCATGGCTGTGCCTCCGGTTGAGAGACACAGCTTAGAGCCTCGAACGATCTCAGGCCAGGAGACTGACGAAGAAGCGGGCGCAGACGAGCAGGAGGAAGATGCCGAAGGCCACTTCCAGCCGGCGCTTCGAAAGCCGATGCGCCAGACGCGCGCCGACCGGCGCCATCCATGTGCTGGTGGGGATGAACAGCAGGAGGCCGAGAAGCGAGACGTAGCCCAGCGCAAGTGGCGGCTGGAAGGCAATCACGTTCGGGTAATCGGCCATGTGCGGCCAGCCGGCATAGATGTACCCGATGGCGCCGGGGATCGAGATCAGGATGCCGAGGCCCGACGAAGTCGCCACCGCCTGATGGATCGGGCGGTTGTAGAAGGTCATGAACAGGTTGGAGAGCTGACCCCCGCCGATGCCCATGAGGGCCGAGAGGATGCCGATGAGCCAGCCATAGGCTACCATGATGGGCTTTGCCGGCATGTCGAGGCCGAAGCGCCAAGTGTCCTTGCCGAAAAGGAGACGGACGGCGGAGATGCCCGCGACCACCACGAAAACGGTCTTGAAGAGATCAGCCGGGGCATAGCGGGCGATGATGCTCCCGACGATGACGCCGAGAACCACCGGCACTGCCCACACCCGCAGGATGCTCATGTCGACGGCCCCCTTGGCCTTGTGGGCCGAGAAGGAGCGCAGCGAGGTCGGGATGATGATGGCAAGCGAGGTGCCGACGCAGAGCGGCATGCGCACTTCTTCGGGCACCTCCAGGATGCGGAAGAGCTCGTAGAGGATCGGCACGGCGACGGCGCCGCCGCCGACGCCGAAGACGCCGGCGAGCAGGCCGGTGATCGCACCGGCCGCCAGGAGCGCGACCACGAGCCACGCCAGATCGAACAAGGGAATGCCAAACATCGGAAAGTCCATCGGAGGGAGGCAGATGCCGTAGGATTTTTTTGTTCTGTCGGCAAGTTGCACTATGGGAGGGGCTATCTTGAGGTTCGCCGCTCCTGATATTCGCGCGCCCTCTGGTCGATCCAGGACCGGTCCGTGATGCCGCCGGGATTGGCGCGGGTCGCCATGGCGTCCATGAAGGCGAGGAAGCGCTCATGGGCGACGCCGTAGAGCCGGCGCAGCTCCTCCAACGGCTCCGGGTGATCGTCCACGCGCAGGTCGAGCATGGGATAGGGCTCGTCATGCCAGATCTTGATGGCGGCGGATTGCTTGCCGCGCTTGTCGCCGCCTTCGGCTTGGCCTGCATCGAGAGCCGTCATGAGGCGATCCGCGAAGGGCAGGTCTATGCGGCGCTTGTAGGTTTCGAGCGTTGCTTCGACGACGGTCGGCCCGGCCAGCATGTTGCCGGCGACCGAGACGGCTTCATCGGTCAGATGCCCGCACCAGTCGATGCAGTCTCCACCCGTATGGGCGGCGGTGCGGCCGTCCCGGTCGATCACATGGAGCTGGCGCGATCCACGGCCAGGATCCTGGGCCGTGAGGATCGCGACGATCTCCTCGGCGCTTCGTCCCTCGGCCAGGAGGCGGATGCCGTCCGTGCCGTAAAGGGGATTGACGAGAGCCTGCGTGGCGAGCGCACCGATCCGTGCCGCACCATGGGGGCAGAGCGCCCCCACGGCGAAGAACTTGGTGGTGACCGCGACGCCAAAGGCGCCGGTCTCGGGATCCTTGGCGATGATCGACCAGGTCATGCGATACCCCTCAGCGGCCGACCGCATACGCCTGCATGAGGCGCGGCGTGGCGGCGCCGTGCAGCAGGCCGTCCTTGTCGCGGCTCGCCGCCACGAGGCGGCCGACGGTCCAGGCGGGAGCGACCTCGACCTCGTGGCCGCGCGCACGCAGATCATCGAGCACCTCCGCGCCGTAGGTCTCCTCGGCCATGAGGTGGCCGGGCTTCTGCTCGCGCGGATAGAACGACGAGGGGAAATGCGCCGTGTGCGACATCGGCAGGTCGATGGCTTCCTGCAGGTTCAGGCCGTGATGGGCATGGCGCAGGAAGAGGAGGAGCTGCCACTGCTCCTGCTGGTCGCCGCCGGGAGAGCCGAAGACCATGTAGGGTTCGCCGTCCTTTTCCGCGAGAGTCGGAGTGAGCGTGGTGCGCGGGCGCTTGCCGGGCGCCAGGCTCGCCGGCAGGCCTTCCTCGAGCCAGAACATCTGGGCGCGCGAGTTGAGCATGAATCCGAGTTCCGGAATGACCGGCGAAGATTGCAGCCAGCCGCCGGACGGCATGGCGGCGATCATGTTGCCGAAGCGGTCCACCACGTCGATATGCACCGTGTCGCCGCGACGGGCCGAACGCATGGATTGAAGCGTCGGTTCGCCGCCCGTCACTTCGCGGTTCGTCGTCGAGAGATTACGCAACGCCTCGAGGGTGCGCTCCACCTGGGTCTCGTAGCCCTCGATGCGGCCGGGACGCAGCTCGAACGAGGCCTTGTCGGTGATGAGCTTGCGACGCTTGTCGTTATAGGCATCCGATAGCAGCGTCTCGATCGGCACATCCACGAAATCGGGATCGCCGTAATAGGCCTCGCGGTCGGCGAAGGCGAGCTTCTTGGCTTCGGTGACCGTGTGGATGAACTCGGCGCTGGTCGGACCCATAGCGGCGATGTCGAAGCCCTTCAGCAGCGCCAGCGTCTGGAGGAAGACCGGGCCCTGGCCCCAGGGCCGGATCTTGTTCACCCGGTAGTTATGGTAATCGTAGGTCTGCGGCGCGTCGTAGCTCGCGGACCAGTTCGCCATGTCCTCGCCAGTCAGCACGCCGCGATGGTGCGAGCCGCTCTGATCCATGACCTCCGTCTTGCGCACAAAGGCGTCGATGGCCTCGGCCACGAAGCCCTTGTAGAAGGCGTTGCGCGCCGCTTCGATCTGAGCCTCGCGGTCGCTGCCCTTGGCCTCGCCCTCGCGGAGGATGCGCTTCCAGGTGTCCGCGAGCTGTGGGTTGCGGAAGAGTTGGCGCGGCTTGGGGACCTCGCCGCCGGGCAGGAAGACGGCCGCCGTCGTGGGCCATTCCGTCTCGAAGAACTCCTTCAGGCCCTTGATGGTGTCGGACACGCGCGGCAGCAGGGGATGTCCCTGTTCGGCGTAGTAGATCGCGGGCTCCAGCACGTCCCTGAGCGACAGCAGGCCATGATCGCGCAGAAGCAGCATCCAGGCATCGAAGGCGCCGGGCACCACCGTGGCGAGGAGGCCGTTGCCCGGGATGAGCTTGAGGCCCTCGTTCTTGTAATGCGCGATGGTGGCACCTGCCGGGGCCGTTCCCTGACCGCAGAGCACTTCCACCTTCTTGGTCTTCGCCGAGTAGAACACCGCCGGCACTTCTCCCGACGGTCCCACCAGATGTGGTTCGACGACCTGCAGCACGAACGCGGAGGCGACGCAGGCGTCGAAGGCGTTGCCGCCCTTTTCGAGCATGGACATGCCCGCGGCGGACGCGAGCCAATGGGTCGAGGTGACGATGCCGAAGGTGCCGAGGATTTCTGGCCGTGTCGTAAACATGATGTCTTATCCGAAGTTGCGTCGTGATTACTGTTCGCGGGGGTCGAGCGCGTCGCGCAGGCCATCGCCGAGGAGGTTGAAGCCGAGGACGATCAGGAAGATCGCGGAGCCCGGGAAGATCGACATCCAGGGAGCCTGATCCATGAAGTTCTTGGCGGTGTTGAGCATGGAGCCCCAGGAGGGGTTCGGGGGTTGCTGGCCGAGCCCGAGGAACGAGAGGCTTGCTTCCGCGATGATCGCGGTCGCGATGGTGAGCGTGCCCTGGACCAGGATCGGCGGCAGCACGTTCGGGAACACGTAACGCACCAGGATCCAGAAATCGGGCAGCCCGATGGCGCGCGCGCCTTCGACATAATCCTCCGCCTTGACGGTGAGCACCTGTCCACGGGTGAGGCGGATGAAGATCGGCATGGCTGAAAGACCGATGGCGATCATCGCGTTGGTGAGGCTCGGGCCGAGGAATGCGGCCAGCGCAATGGCGAAGATCAGGAAGGGGATTGCCAGCATGGCATCGGTGGCGCGGGAGATCGCGGCGTCGACCCAGCCGCCGAAATAGCCCGAGATGAGGCCGAACGGCACGCCGAGCACGATGGCGATGGTGACCGACACCACGCCGGCCATGATGGACGCGCGGGCGCCCCAGAGCATGCGGGACAGAAGATCGCGGCCGAGTTCGTCGGTGCCGAACCAGAACAGGGCCGAGGGCGCCTTGCGGATGCTCGTGAAGCTCGGCTTGACCGGATCGAAGGGGGCGAAATAGGGGCCGATGAGGGCGACGAGAACGAAGAACAGCACGATGGCGCCGCCGAGAACGGCGCTCTTGTTCCTCAGGAACTTGGCGAGGACGCGGCTGCGCTTTTTCGGCAGCGCGACCTCATCGGCGATAACGGCTGTGGCGGTCATGCGGCGTGCCTCAGGCGAGGATTGACGAGAACGTAAAGGACATCGGCCAGCAGGTTCATGAAGATGAAGCCGACCGCCGTGCAGAGGACGACGCCCTGCACCACCGCGTAGTCACGGTTGAACACAGCATCGACGATGAGCTTGCCGAAGCCCGGGATGGTGAAGATCTGCTCCGTGAGCACGGCGCCGGCGAGAAGCTCGCCGAAGAGCAGGGTGGACAGGGTCACGATGGGCACGAGCGCGTTGCGCAGGGCGTGTTTCAGGATGACCTTCCTGGACAGCAGGCCCTTGGCGCGGGCGGTGCGGATGTAGTCGGAGCGCATGACGCCGAGCATGGCGCTGCGGGTATGACGCATCAGGCTCGCTGCGAGGCCGGTGCCGAGCACGAAGGCCGGCATGAGCATGGTCTTGATGTTGAGCCACAGGTCCTCGGTCGGCGGCACATAGCCGGAGGCGGGCAGGAGCTTCCAGCGCACCGAGATCAGCATGATGAGCATGATGCCGAGCCAGAAATTGGGAATGGACAGGCCCGACAACGCGATGACGTTGGCCGTGTAGTCGACCGCCGTCCCCTTCTTGACGGCCGATATGATGCCGGCCGGAATGCCGATGGCGAGCGCGACGATCATCGCCATGATGGCGAGTTCGAGGGTTACGGGCAGTTTGCTGAGGATCAGGTCGAGCACCGGAATGTCGGTGCGAAGCGAAATCCCGAGATTGCCGGTCAGGGCCGATCCGATCCAGGCGAAGTACTGAACCGGGATGGGATCGTCCAGGCGGTACTTTTCGCGCAGGAAGGCGAGCACCTGCGGGTCGCGTTCCTCGCCCGCCATGGTGAGAACAGGATCGCCGGGCAGAAGCTTCTGCAGGGCGAAGACCAGGAGCGACACGATGATCAGTGTCGGGATGGCAATCAGTATTCGTCGTCCGATGTAGCGCAGCATCCGCTCGTGGAACCCGTATCGAGGAAGGGCAGGGGCGTGCCCGGTCATGGAACCGGGCACGCCGATTTTATTAAAACGTCTTAAGAGGCGAACTTCACGCCTTTCAGGCGGATCATGCCGTCCGGATAGGGCTTGAAGTTCTGGACCTTCTTCGTGTGAACGAAGGGCCAGGGTTGGTAGTAGGTGTAGATGATCGGCAGATCCTGCTTCAGGATCTCCTGAGCCGCATCGTAGAGCTGCTTGCGCTTGGCCTCATCGTTCGTGACGCGGGCGTCGTTCAGGAGCTTGTCGACCTGTTCGTTGCAGTAGCGGCCGTCATTGAGCGCGCCCTTGCAGGACACGAAGGGGTGGATGTTGCCGTCGGGATCGACGCGGCCGGACCAGCCGATCACGTTCACGTCGAAGTTGCCCGCCTGGGCTTCCTTCTGCATGGCGGCGAACTCGGTCGGACGTAGCGAGATGTCGAAGCCGGCTTCGGCCGCCATGGCCTGGATGATCTCGGCGATCTGCTGCGCGGTCGTGCCCGTGCCGAAAGTCAGTTCGAGCTTCACGCGGTCGACGCCGGCTTCCTTCAGGAGCTGCTTGGCCTTCGCGACGTCACGCTCGTTGGCCTTGAACTTCGGGTTGTTGTAGGGGCTCGCTTCCGGGAAAGGCTGGCCCGCCGGCGGATAGATGCCCGCCCCGACCACTTCGTTGATGACGTTGCGGTCGATGGACAGCTCGAGGGCCTGCCGGACGCGCTTGTCCTGACCGAGCGGGGTCTTGGAGCGCTCGCCGTTGTTGGTGTTGATCGTCAGGCCCTGGTAGCCGATGCCGGAGACCGGAGCGAAGACCAGATTGGAATCGCTCTTCACGGCCGGAACGTCGCTCGGCGCCAGACGCTCGAGAAGGTCGAGATTGCCGGAGCGCAGGTTGGCGAGGCGCACGGTCGTATCCGGGATGGGCTGGAACACGATGCGCTCGAAGTTGTAGTTCTTCGCGTCCCAGTAATCGGCGAATTTTTCGAGCACGATGCGGTCGTTCTGCACGCGTTCGACGAACTTGTAGGGACCCGAGCAGACCGGCTTCTGGCCAAAATCGGCATTGCCGAGCGCCTTCGGCGACATGATCATGCCGGCGCGGTCGGAGAGCTGGGAGAGCAGGGTCGCGTCGGCGCGGGAGAGGTTGACCTTCACGGTGAGGTCGTCGACCACCTCCACATTGTCCACCGAGGTCAGCTCGCTCTTGCGCAAGCTATCCGGCAGGGTGCGGGCACGGTCGATATTGGCCTTCACGGCGGCGGCGTTCAGGGGCTCGCCGTCATGGAACTTGACACCCGGACGCAGCTTGAAGGTCAGCGACTTGCCGTCGTCGCCCCAGCTCCACTCGGTGGCGAGCTCGGGCGTGAACTTCAGGTCGGGCGTGATGTCGACCAGCTTGTTGCACAGCGACGTGAACACGATGCGCCCGACGAAGGTGCGCGCGCGGTGAGGATCGAGCACATCGGGATCTTCGTTCAGGCCGATGCGCAGGGTCTGCGCGGAAGCTGCGGTGCTCGCCAGGAGCCCCGCGGCCAAAGCAAGGAGAAGTCTCTTCTTCATTCCATGTCCTCCAATCGTTCTCTGGTTGTCGTCTTCTCAGTTCAAGGGCTCGTCGCGACGGGCTTATCCTGCCGTTCGCGCCAAGTACGGTAGAGCGCCAGGCGCTTCGCGAGCGCCGCGCTCGGGGGCGGCGCGCTGATCGAGCCGGCGCCCGCTCCCTGGATTTCGCGCCAGAAGTGGCAGGCCACCTGCCGGCCGTCCGGCGCCGCTTCGAGGGCCGGGTGCTGCTCCTTGCAGAGCGCGCGGGCATGGGGACAGCGGGTATGGAAGCGGCAGCCCGAGGGAGGAGCGGCCGGGCTCGGCACGTCGCCCTGGAGCAGCGCCTTCGGCTGGCGGTTCGTCGGGCTCGGGACTGGGATCGCGGCGAGCAGCGCCTGGGTATAGGGATGCAGCGGGTTGTCGAAGAGGGCGTCCGTGTCCGACAGTTCCACGATCTCGCCGAGATACATCACGGCGACCCGATCACTCATGTGGCGGATGACGGCGAGGTCGTGCGCCACGATCACGAGGGTCAGCCCGAAGCGGTTCTTCAGGTCCTCGAGCAGGTTGATGATCTGCGCCTGGATCGACACGTCGAGCGCCGAGACCGGCTCGTCGCCGACGATCAACTTGGGATCGCCCGCGAGCGCCCGGGCGATTCCGATGCGCTGGCGCTGGCCGCCGGAAAACTCGTGCGGGTAGCGGTCCGCATGGGTCGGCAGCAGGCCGACCGTGCGCATGAGGTCCGCGACGCGCTCGCGCTTCTCGCGCCCGCTCGCCAGATTGTGCAGCCAGATGGGCTCGGCGATGATGTCGCCCACGTTCATGCGCGGGTTGAGCGAGGCGAACGGGTCCTGGAAGATGATCTGCAATTCGCGCCGCAGCTTGCGCAGCTCGCCCTTGTCGAGCTTCACGATCGAGCGGCCCTCGTAGCGCACGTCGCCCTCGGTCGGCTCGATCAGGCGCAGCAGGAGGCGGCCCAGGGTGGACTTGCCGCAGCCGGATTCGCCCACGACGGCGAAGGTCTCTCCGCGCCGGATGCCGAGGGACACGCCGTCCACGGCGCGCACGATTGTCGGCTTCGACAAAAGGCCGCCGCCACCGAAATGCTTCTTCAGGCCGATTCCTTCGAGCACGATGTCGTCTGCGGGCATCATGCTCATAGGGGGACCCCACGATGAAGTTCGAGAGGGGCATACCAGCAGCGCGCGCGGTGGCCGGGCTTGATCTCGGTGAGCGGCGGCGGATCGTTGGCGCAGTGGCCGTCCGAGAACGGGCAGCGCGGCGTAAAGCGGCAACCCTTGGGCATCAGCTCGGCGGGCGGAACGGTGCCGCGGATCGTAGCGAGGCGTCCCTGGCGCTTTCCGAGCGACGGAACGGAGCCCATGAGGCCGATTGTATAGGGGTGCTGCGGGTCATCGAAGATCGCCTCGACGGGCCCGCTCTCGACCACGCGTCCCGCATACATCACGGCGACCTCGTCGGCGACTTCCGCCACCACGCCGAGATCGTGAGTGATGAGGATCATGGCCGTGCCGGTCTCCTCCTGCAGGCGGCGGATGAGCGTGAGGATCTGCGCCTGTATCGTCACGTCGAGCGCGGTGGTAGGTTCGTCGGCGATCAGGAGCTGCGGATCGTTGGCAAGCGCCATGGCGATCATCACGCGTTGGCGCATGCCGCCCGACATTTCGTGCGGATAGGCCCGCAGGCGCTTCTCGGGCGCGGGAATGCGCACCTTCTTGAGCATGTCGAGCGCCCGCTCCCAGGCTTCGGCATTGGACACCTTGCGGTGTCGGACGATGCCTTCCGCGATCTGGTCGCCGATGGTGAAGGCCGGATTGAGCGACGTCATCGGCTCCTGGAAGATCATCGCCATCCGGTCGCCGCGCAGGTCGGCCCGCTCGCGCTCCGTGAGCGTCAGCAGATCCCGGCCGTCGAACATGGCCGAGCCGGCGACGATCCGGGCCGGCGGTGTCGGCAGGAGACCCATGAGGGCAAGCGACGTCACGCTCTTGCCGCAGCCGGATTCGCCGACGATGCACAGGGTCTTGCCCTTGCGCACGGAGAAGGACACGTCGTCGACGACGTTCACGCCCTTAGGCGCGCCGTCGAAACGGACCGAAAGCCCCCGGACGTCGAGCAGCGGCGGCTCCGCCGCCAGACCGACCGCGCCTGGACCCTGGATGTGCGTCCTCGATTGCTGCGTTGCCTCAAGTCCCATGGAGACGCCGATCCTCGGTATTTTCGGATATTGCTTGCTGTGGATCCGTGCCGTCGGGCAGGGGCCTCGTCATGACCTTCAACAGCCCGTCGCGCACCAATTCGAGATGCTCGCGCATGGCCTGTTCCGCCGCATGGGCCTCGCGCTGGGCGATGGCCGCGATCACGCGTCGGTGCTGGTCCACATAGACCTGCTGCCGGGCTCCCGAGCGGGCCCGCTCGCGCAGAAGGCGCCATGTGGCGTCCTGGCGGATCCGGTCGACCATGTCGAAGATCGCCAGGAGCAGCGAATTGCCCGCGACCTCCGCGATGGCCCGGTGCAGGGCGCTGTCCCAGAGCTCGCGGCCATCCGCATCGGACATCGAGGCGGTCTTGTCCGCCAGATGCAGGAGCCGTTCGATATCGGCGTTCGAGGCGCGCAGGGCCGCGAGACGGGCCAGGGCCGGTTCGATCTCCAGGCGCACGTCCATGACCTCGAGCGGATTGGTTCGCCGGGACAGCTCTTCGAGATCGGACGGCTGCTCCGGTGGGCGGGGGCCGAGAAAGGTCCCTTTGCCCTGATGGCGCCAGATCCGCCCTTCGGCTTCCAGCACTTCGAGCGCACGCCGCAGGGCGCGTCGGCCGATGCCGATCTGCGCTGCGAGAACTCGCTCCGACGGGAGCCGCTGCTCCTCCTCGAAGGAGCCTCCTTCCAGCAGGGCCCGAAGTCGCCCGAGGGCGAAGTTCGAACTATCGAGCAATGGATCGGGCTTGGACATGGAGATCCGGCTGCAGTTGAACCAATCTTGCTGCTGGTCCACAAGATGCGATCTAATGTTTCGTCATTGTGGGCGACAACGAAATAAGGCTAACCCAATGCCGAACCAATTTGCAACTGGTTCGGTGATGGTTCCATGCTCACAGGGTGCCGGTTCGGTGATCAGGAGGGACTGGAAAGGGGCCGCCGCCCTCTGGCGGATCGTTGAAACCTGCCTAAAGTTTACGCAACGAAAGTCTAACGATCCAGCGTGCTGATCGGCGGCATCGAGCTGCCTGAGCCGGGCCGAAACGGCCGGGCCGGATCGCAAAACGGGTGTCAGGGCACCGCCACGATTCCATCGCCGGATTCGAAAAGCGCCCGCAGGCCCTCGCGATAGGTCGGGTAGCGAAGCGCCACGCCGAGTTCGGTCTTGATGCGCGCGTTCCGCACGCGCTTGTTGTCCGCATAGAAGGCGCGCGCCATCGGCGTCTGATCGGCGTCCTCGAAGGGCACCTCCGGGGGAGGCGCGCGGCCGAGCAGCTCGGCCGCATAGGCAATGACATCCTGCGGCGGGCCTGGTTCGTCATCCGCGACATTGTAGATCGCGTTCCGGCTGGGGCGCTCCATGGATGCCATGAGAACCTGCGCGATGTCGGCCGTGTGGATCCGGTTGAACACCTGGCCCGGCTTGACGATGCGCTTGGCCGTTCCGTCCGCGACCTTCACCAGGGCATTGCGGCCGGGGCCGTAGATTCCCGCCAGCCTGAAGATCTGCACGGAGAAGGGAGCACTCTCGCCGAGCGCGAGCCATTCCCGTTCGGCCGCGATGCGCTGGCGCGAGCGGGTCGTCGCCGGATTGGGCGGTGTCGTCTCGTCGACCCAGCCGCCGTCCGCGTTGCCGTAGACGCCCACGGTCGACAGGTACCCGACCCAGCGCAGGTTGGGCGCCGACGCGATGGCTTGAGAAAAATGCTCGAGCACCGGATCGGTCTCGCCTGAGGGAGGGACGGAAACGAGAATCGCGTCCGCACGGGCGATCTGGTCGCGTATGCGGGGATCGTAGCCCGCACCATCGAACACATAGGCCTGAAGACCTTCCGCTTCTATCGCCCGGGCCTTCTCGAGCGAGCGCACCGTGCCGCCGATTTCCTTGAAACGCTCGCGATGGAGGTTGAGGAACTGGTGGGCGGAATAGCCGAGGCCGAAGACGAACAGGTTCATGTGAAAAGGACAACCGACTTTTGCAGGAGCGTCGGGGACCCTAGCGCATCGCGCGGGAAAGGGGAGCCGGTTTTCTCGCGTGTACGGAGAGATGGTGAATGTCGAAGCACGCCATCCGACCTATTCCGTTGACTCTCGTGCTGCCACGTCATCACCGGCCTTGTGCCGGTGATCTCGGTTGGAAGAACGCCGCGCTTTCAAATATCGGGATGGCCGGGACCGGCCCGGCCATGACGTGGCGGGTGTCATCCCCGGCGAGCGAAGCGAGGGAAGGGGATCCACGATCGAGCGTGGAGCTATGGATTCCCTTCCCCTCCGCTGCGCTTCGGCCGGGAATGACACTATCACTCTCGTCGCCCATTCGCCTGCTTCTTTCGACGACTTGATCAAGGCCTGTCCTCGGGTCCATAACGTCAGGCCGAAATAGGCCGGGCTGTCATCGGTTGAGCTTTCTGCTCCCAGCGGATTCCGGCGTGGAGGCAATCCATGGTGTTGACCAACGAGGACGTGGTCGATCTGGTGGCGTTTCGGCACAAGCTCCACCGGGCGCCCGAACTCTCCAGGCAGGAGGCGGAGACGGCGCGAAACGTTCATGCCTTCCTGACTTCAACACGTCCGGACCAGATCATGACGGGCCTCGGCGGGTACGGGATTGCAGCCGTCTATGAAGGCAAGCAGCCCGGACCGACCGTCATGGTCCGGGCGGAGCTCGACGGGCTGCCCATTGAGGAAATCTCCGATCTTCCACATCGCTCCGCGACGCCCGGCAAGGCCCATCTCTGCGGCCATGACGGGCATATGGCAATCCTGGCTGGTCTGGCCCGTGCGCTCAGCCGTCAGCGCCCGCAGCGCGGGCGCGTCATCCTGATGTTCCAGCCGGCGGAGGAGGATGGTTCGGGGGCTGCCGCCGTCGTAACCGATCCGCGATTCCGCGGGATCAGCCCGGATTTCGCCTTCGCTCTCCACAACCTCCCGGGGATGCCGTTTGGCCATGCGGCGCTGACCGAGGGGCCGGTCAGTTGCGCATCCAGGGGCATGCGCGTCGTCCTGAACGGCAAGACCGCTCACGCATCGATGCCGGAGACGGGCGTTTCGCCCGTTCCCGTCGTGGCCGAATTGGCGCCCGCCTTGACGGCTTTGGGCCGTGGTGGCCCCATGGACGAGGGCTTCTCCATGGTGACGATCACCCATGTGAAGATCGGCGAAGCCACCTTCGGAGTGGCTCCGGCCCGTGCCGAAATCTGGGCGACCCTGCGCACCTTGACCGATGCCGGCATGGAGGATCTCTGCGTCAGCGCCGAGCATCTGGTCCTGAGCGCCGCGCGGGAGAAGGGGCTGAGCGTCGAAATCTCCTATGACGACATCTTCGCTCATTGCGAGAACGCCCCGGAGGCGGTCGCCCACCTTCGCCGCGCCCTCGACGAGGAGGGCGTGCCGCATGACAAGGGGGACCTGCCCATGCGGCCCTCGGAGGATTTCGGTCGCTTCGGCCAGAAGGCTCCCGCCGCCATGTTCTTCCTCGGGGCCGGAGAGAACCATCCGAGCCTGCACAATCCCGACTACGATTTTCCGGATGACCTGATCGGCATCGGCGTCCGCGTGTTCATGCGGACATTGCGGAACTTGCTGGGGTAGAGTCCTGCGGTGTCATCCTCGGCGCGCGAAGTGCGGGAAGGGGATCCATGGTGTTGCGCTTGAACGTGGATTCCCTTCCCCTCCGCTTACGCTCCAGCCGGGAATGACATCCTGAACGTCATCACCGGCCTTGTGCCGGTGATCCCGATCGGGAAGGCGCAGCGCTCCACAGCATCGGGATGGCCGGCACAAGGCCGGCCATGACGTAGTGGAAAACCGTGCGACGCCCTAAAGCGGCAGTCCCCGCAGCGACGAAACGGCCTGCATGACGCCGCGCAGCTCGGCGAGGCCTCTCATGCGGCCGATGGCGGGGTAGCCGGGATGCGTGGGTTTGCCGACGTCGTCGAGAAGCTCGTGCCCGTGGTCCGGCCGCATCGGGATACGCCAGTGCTTGTCGCCCGCATCCTTCCGGCGCTTCTGCTCCTCGAGCAGCACCGTCACCAGGGCTACCATGTCCGTGTCGCCGCCGAGGTGGTCGGCTTCCATGAAGGTGCCGTCCGGTTCCTTGGCGACGTTGCGCAGATGGGCGAACCAGATGCGGTTCGAGAAGCGTTTCGCGATGGCCGGAACGTCATTGACGGGATTGGCGCCGAGCGAGCCGCTGCACAGGGTAAGGCCGTTGGCGGGCGAATCGACCGCATCGAGAATGAACGCGATGTCGTCTGCGTTGGACACGATGCGCGGCAGGCCCATGAGCGGGCGCGGCGGATCATCGGGGTGGATGCACATCCGGATGCCGACCTCCTCGGCCGTCGGGATCACCTCGCGCAGGAACCGGGCGAGGTTTTCGCGTAAGGCGCCGGCGTCGATATCTTTGTAGCGGTCGAGCATGACGCGCAGGCCCGGAACGTCGTAGCGGTCATAAGCGCCCGGCAGGCCCGCCATGATGTTGGAGAGAAGCTTGCGCCGGTCGCCTTCGGACGAGCGAACATGCCAGTCCTTCGCACGCTTCAGCACATCGGGCGCGTAATCCGCCTCGGCGCCGGGACGTTCCAGCATGAAGCAGTCGAAGGCCGCGAATTCATGGATATTGAAGCGCAGGGCCGTGGCGCCGCCCGGGAGAGGATAGGCGAGTTCCGTCCGGGTCCAGTCGACCACCGGCATGAAATTGTAGCAGATCGTCGTGACGCCGCATTGCGCAAGGTTGCGCATGGACTGGCGATAATTGTCGAACAGGCTCGTCAGGTCGCCTTCGCCGATCTTGATGCGCTCATGGATCGGCAGGCTCTCGACCACGCTCCACCGCAACCCCAACGAAGGATCGGCGGCGATCATGGCTTTGCGCTTCTCGATCTCCTCGACGCTCCAGATCACGCCATAGGAAATCTGGTGCAGGGCGGTGACGATGCCCGTCGCGCCCGTCTGGCGGATATGCGAAAGCTGAACGACATCCTCGGGGCCGAACCAACGCCAGGTCTGTTCCATGATTACCTCTTTAAAGGTGGGGCCGAACGGAGGCGTCGGCGGAAATTCCGAATTTTTCTGTCGTGGAGATCACGCGCTGAGCACCTCCGGCAGGGCAGCGGCCTCGGGCTCGAACAGGTCCGGGTGCTTCGCGGCAAGCTCGGGCAGGGAACGGAGAATCTCGCTCAGGTGCTGATGCATGGCCTTCTCGGCCGCCACGGGATCGGACGCCTTGATGGCGTCGACGATCTCCGCATGCTGCGCGACGATGAGATGGCGCGGCGTTGCCTGCTTCACGTCGAGATAGCGCACACGGTCCATCTGCGGCTTGACGTCTTCGATCATGCGCCACGCGGCGGGTCGTCCGGCCGCTTCCGCGAGAAGGCGATGGAACTCCTCGTCGAGGGCCATGAAGTCGTCCGATGAGGTGGCGCGCTGGGCGCGGCGCTGCCGGGTCAGGCTGGCGTTCAGCTCCGCCAGCAGGACGGGCGTGGCCTTCAGCGCCGCCTCGCGCACGACGGCGCATTCGACCGCAACGCGGATGAAGCGCGCATCCTCGACGGCAGCGCGCGAGATCTTGACCACCTGCGTGCCCCGCTGCGGCAGGACCCGCACGAGACCGGCCTCGCTCAACTTGATCAGAGCCTCGCGCACCGGCGAGCGGCTGACCCCGAATCGCTGGGCCAGATCCTGCTCGGACAGCATTTCGCCGGGCGCGATCTTCATGCTGACGATGGCCTGGCGAAGGGCGCGCGCGACCTGTCGGGCCATGGGTTCACGGCTGATATCGAGCTTCGCGAGGGCAGGTCTATTGGTCATAAGTGGCACACTACCATACTAGTAGACCATTGCAAAGGATCGTGGATGGGCTTAAGGTTTGCTCCATGAGGCGCTCGCGACCGGCCCGCAAAAACGGCCAGGGCGGCGCCTGAGGGAGTACGCCATGCTGATCCACCCGGACCGGCTGTTTCCTGCTGAGCCCGCCGCCCGCGATGTGGCGCGCAGGCTTTATGAGCACGTGCGGGACCTGCCCATCATCTCGCCGCACGGCCATACGGATCCGCGTTGGTTCGCGGAGAACGAGCCGTTCCCGGATCCGGCGACGCTCTTCGTCATTCCCGACCACTACATCTTCCGCATGCTCTACAGCCAAGGCGTGAAGCTGGAGGATCTCGGCATTCCGGCGAAGGACGGCAGCGCCGTGGAGCGTGATCCACGGGCGATCTGGCGCCGCTTCGCGTCGTATTACCATCTCTTCCGCGGCACCCCCACGCGCCTCTGGCTCGACCACACCTTCTCGACCCTGTTCGGGTTCACGGAGCGGCTCTCGGCTGCGAACGCCGATGCCTATTACGACCGCATCGACGCGGCGCTGCGCACTCCGGAGTTCCGCCCCCGCGCACTCTTCGAGCGCTTCCGCATCGAGGCCATCGCCACGACGGAAAGTCCGCTCGACCCACTGAAGCATCACGAGACCATCCGGCAATCGGGCTGGAAGGGCAGGGTGGTGACGGCCTATCGCCCCGACCCGGTCGTCGATCCGGAATTCGAGCGCTTCCGGCAGAATCTCGCACGCTTCGGCGAGATCACCGGGCACGATACGTCGACCTGGAGCGGTTATCTGGATGCGCACCGCACCCGCCGCGCCTTCTTCCGCGAGTACGGCGCCACCTCGACCGATCACGGCCACCCGACCGCACGCACGGCCAATCTGTCGCCTGCGGATGCGGAGGCCCTGTTCCGCCGCGTCTCGACGGGCGCCGCGACGCCCGAGGATGCGGAGATGTTCCGCGCCCAGATGCTGACCGAGATGGCGGCGATGAGCGTCGAGGACGGGATGGTGATGCAACTCCATCCGGGCTCCTTCCGCAACCACAACGACGCGCTCTACCGCCGCTTCGGCCGCGACATGGGCGCCGACATTCCGCTGCAGACCGATTACGTCCGTGCGCTCAAGCCGCTGCTCGACCGCTTCGGCAACGAGCCGAACTTCACGTTCATCCTCTTCACCCTCGACGAGACGAGCTATTCGCGCGAACTCGCGCCGCTCGCAGGCCATTACCCGGCGTTGAAGCTCGGTCCCGCCTGGTGGTTCTTCGACGCGCCGGAGGGCATGCGCCGGTTCCGCGAACTCACCACGGAGACGGCGGGCTTCTACAACACGGTCGGCTTCAACGACGACACGCGCGCCTATCTGTCTATCCCGGCCCGGCATGATGTCGCCCGCCGGGTGGACTGCGCCTCTCTCGCCAATCTCGTGACGACCCATCGCCTCGACGAGGACGAGGCGCACGAGATAGCCTACGATCTCGCCTATCGCCTCGCGAAAGAGGCCTACAAGCTGTGACACGGGACATGGCCGGCCATGATGAGCCATGTCGCACAGAACGGGAGGAAGACATGACGAACCTGATCACCAGGCGGACTTTCGTCGGCGGTGTCGCCGGCGCCGCCGGCGTTGCAACCCTCGGCGGCAAGGCCTTCGCGCAAGCGACCCTGCCCACGAGCCCGGTTACCCTCAACATCATCGACGTCGCCGGCAACTTGGCGCTGACCCAGAAGGCGATCGAGAATTACCGCAAGGCGAAACCCAACCTCGTTTCGCGCATCTCCTTCACCAAGGCGACGGCGCCGGAGCTCGCGGGCAAGATCAAGGCGCAGCAGGATGCGGGCCGGGTCGACATCGACCTCGTGCTCACCGGCACCGACGCGCTCTCGGCCGGCATCGAGCAGAAGCTCTGGGTCGACCTGATCCCGGGCCATGCGAATTCCCTGCCGAAGCTCGACGATATCTATCTGCCGCCCGCCGCCAAGATGCAGGGGCTGGCGAAAGGGCAGGGCGTCGTCGTGACCTATTACCCATCGGGCCCGCTCCTCGAGTACATGCCCGACAAGGTCAAGAACGTGCCGACCACGGCGGAGGAGCTCATGGCCTACACCAAGGCCAATCCGGGGCGCTTCCTCTATGCGCGCCCGGCGAATTCCGGTCCGGGCCGCACCTTCATCATGGGCCTGCCCTACATCCTCGGCGACAGCAACCCGCAGGATCCGGCCAAGGGCTGGGACAAGACCTGGGCGTATCTGAAGGAACTCGGACAGAACGTCGAGTACTATCCGTCCGGCACCGGCGCGGTGATGAAGGAACTCGGCGAAGGCTCGCGCGACATGACCGTGTCGACCACCGGCTGGGACATCAATCCGCGCGTTCTCGGCGTCGTGCCGAAGGAGGCGAAGGTGGCGGCGCTCAAGGGCTTCCACTGGGTGGCGGACGCTCACTACATGTGCGTGCCCAAGGGGCTTCCGAACGAGAAGCTCGCGGTTCTCCTCGATCTCATGAGCTTCCTGCTCACCAAGGAGCAGCAGGCCTACACCTACGACGAGGGATACTTCTATCCAGGTCCTGCCGTGAAGGGCGTGACCCTCGACATGGCGCCCCCGGAGAGCCAGGCCGCCATCAAGGAATTCGGCCGTCCCGAATACGAGAAGTGGATCGCCGAGAACCCCATCGAACTGCCGCTCCAGCCCGACCAGATGGTCGTCGCCTTCCGCATGTGGGACGAGCAGGTCGGCGGCGGCAAGCGCAAGTAAGACCGCGCAAGTAAGACGACAAACAAGGACCCGCGATGACCATTGCCCTTTCCCAGTTCGACGAAGTGCGGCTCGATCATGTGAGCCGCGACTTCGGGGCGCTCAACGCTCTGCGCGACATTTCCCTCACGATCCGGCGGCGCGAGTTCATCGCGCTGCTCGGGCCATCCGGCTGCGGGAAATCGACGACGTTGAACTGCATCGCGGGTCTTCTGCCTGTGACCGGCGGAGCGATCTGGCTCGACAAGAGCCGGGTCGACACGCTGCGTCCCGAGGAGCGTGGGTTCGGCATGGTGTTCCAGAACTACGCGCTCTTTCCCCATCTCAACGTGCGCCAGAACATCGGTTTCGGGCTCAAGATGCGCGGCAAGCTCAAGGCCGAGATCGACCGCAAGGTCGACGAGGCCCTGAGCCTCGTGCGCCTGCAGGGCCAGGAGAACAAGCTGCCGGGCCAGCTCTCCGGCGGCCAGCAGCAGCGCGTGGCGATTGCTCGCGCCATCGTCATCGAGCCGCCTCTGGTATTGATGGACGAGCCCCTGTCGAACCTCGATGCGAAGCTGCGCCTCGAAATGCGCGCGGAGATCCGCCGCATCCACAACGAACTCGGCGCCACGACCATCTACGTCACCCACGATCAGGACGAGGCCCTGTCGCTCGCCGACCGCATCGTGGTCCTGCGCGACGGCGTCGTGCGGCAGGTCGGGACGCCGAAGGAACTCTACGAGGCGCCGTCTCATCTGGACGTCGCCGATTTCATGGGCTTCCGCAACAAGCTGAAGGGCAAGGTGGTCGGAACCGACGGCGGGCGCGCCTTGCTCGACGTGGAAGGCGCGCGGATCAGCGGCGTCGCCCGCGAGACACTCGCCGCAGGCTCTGCGGCTTACGCGGCGATCCGCCCGGACGACCTCATGGTCGGCGAGGCGGGGCCGAATGCGATTGCGGCCAATGTCGATACCATCGAGTATCGCGGCCGCGAATTCGTCGGCACGGCCCATTCGGCCGGTGGGCTCGATTTCGTGTTCCGGTCGCATCAGCCGGTCGAGCCCGGATCGAACGTGCATCTGCGGGCGGACGACCAGCGCGTCCTCGTCTTCGCGGAGTCGATCCAGGGGAGGCATTGATGGACGCCGTGACCCAAGCCGTTCCCGTCGCGCAAGGTCCGAGCCTGCGTCAGCGTCTCGAGGCACGAGGCTTCGATGCGGTCACCCTGCTTGTCATCCCGGCGGCGATCTTCAGCCTGCTGCTTTTCGTTTATCCGTTCGCCTTCGGGTTCATCCTGTCCTTCGAGCCGAAGGCGGGCGGCGATTGGCTGGCCAACTACAAGCGCTTCTTCTCCGATCCATTTCTCTACGACACGATCGGCAACACGCTCCGCCTCGCGATCCCCGTGACGCTCCTCAACCTGCTGCTGGCGGTGCCGATCGCCTTCCGCGTGCGCCTGATGCGGCGCCAGCGCCTGCTCACCACGATCCTCGTCCTGCCGATCACGCTGGGCACGGTTCTCGTGGCCGAGGGCCTCTTGAACTATCTCGGGCCGCAGGGCTGGTTCAACCGCACACTCATGACCTTCGGGCTGATCTCGCAGCCCTTGAAGCTCGTGCACAATTACTGGGGCGTCTTCGCCTCGCTGGTGATCACGGGCTTCCCGTTCACCTTCCTGCTGACGCTCTCCTACGTCACGGGTATCGACCCGGCGCTCGAGCAGGCGGCCGCGACGCTCGGCGCCAGCGCGTGGCAGCGCTTCCGCCACGTCTATCTGCCGCTGCTCATGCCCGGCTTCGCCATCACCTTCTGCCTGTCCTTCGTGCAAGCTTTCTCGGTGTTTCCCTCGGCGGTGCTGCTGGGCGAGCCTGCGGGCATCACCCGCGTGATCTCGATTGCCGCGGCGACGGCGGCCTTCGAGGAATACGACTACTCCATGGCCTCTTCCATCGCCATGATCATGGGCTTCGTGCAGCTGGCCATCGTGGTGGCGGTGCTCGCCTCGCGCGGCCTGTTCTACCGTGGCCCCGCTTCCGGCGCGAAAGGGTAAAGCCGATGATCCGCGACACGACACTCGGCTCCAAGCTTTGGGCGGCGGCCATCTGGTTCCTCGTCGGCTTCTTCGTCATCAACCTGTTCGCCATGATCGCCACTGTGGTGACGAGTTCCTTCGCCACCCGCTGGCTCGGCACGTGGCTGCCGGTGGGCTTCACCACGCGCTGGTATTCCTCTGCCTGGAGCGAGTTCCAGCTCTGGGACGTGCTGGTGGTCACGTTCCAGGTGATTGCCGCCGTGGTGTTCGTGTCGGGCGCGCTCGGCGTGACGGCCGCCTATGCGCTCGCCCGCCGCGACTTCGCGGGGAAGCGGCTTCTCATCCTGCTCTTCCTGCTGCCGCTGATGATCCCACCGATCACCTTCGGCATCCCGCTGGCGACCGTGCTCTACCAGACCGGCCTCGCGGGCACGTTCTGGGGCGTGGTGGCGGCCAATCTCGTGCCGACCGTTCCCTTCGTGATCCTCGTCATGATCCCCTTCATCGAGCAGATCGACCCGAAGATCGAGGCAGCGGCCCGGGTGTTCGGCGCCAACACGTTCAAGCTCTTCATCCACGTGCTCCTGCCGCTGCTCCTGCCCGGCATCCTCGCGGCCCTGCTGCTGGTGCTCGTGCGCACCATTGCCATGTTCGAGCTGACCTTCCTGGTAGCGGGCCCGACGAGCCAGACCCTCGTGGTGGCGCTCTATTACGCGGTCTTCGCGGCGGGCGTGCGTGCCGTGCAGTCCATCGACGCCATGGCGGTGATCTACATGGTCACGACCCTGGTCTGGCTCATCATCGCCCTTCGCTTCGTCAACCCGACGCAGATCGTCACCCGGGCGAAGCAGCAGCCGGCGCATTGAGGCTCGGTTCATTGGGCGGGGGCGCCTTGAAGCGTAAGCTCCATTGCTCCCATGTCATGGCCGGCCTTGTGCCGGCCATCCCGATACGTAAAAGCGCTGTGCCTCGATCAATCGGGATCACCGGCACAAGGCCGGTGATGACAACGGATGTGAGCACCCGTAATCATTTTTCAGGCCGGACCTTGAGGACACGATGTCAGACCGCTTGAACGACGACTCCCTTGCCGACCTGCCGGAGAGCATCCGGCGCCCGGCTTACGACCGGCGGACGGTGAAAACCGGGATCGTGCATCTCGGCGTCGGGGCTTTTCACCGGGCGCATCAGGCGGTCTACACCGACGACGTGCTCGCGCTCGATCCCCAATGGGGCATCGTGGCGGCGAGCCTGCGCAGCCCCGACACCTTCGACGCGCTGGCTCCTCAAGACGGGCTCTATACGCTCTCCGTGCGCTCGCAGGCGGGCGAGGCGCTGCGCATCATCGGCTCCATCGGCCGGGTCATCGTCGCCCCGCGCGCCACGGACGAACTCCTCGACGCGATGGCCGATCCGCGAACGCGCATCGTCACGCTGACGGTGACCGAGAAGGGCTATTGCCACGATCCGGCAACCGGCACCCTGAACGAGAACCATCCCGACATCGTGCACGATCTTGCCTATCTGAAGACACCCCGGTCCGCTCCGGGCTTCATCGTCGAGGCCCTGCGCCGTCGGCGCCGCGCGGGCGTGCTGCCCTTCACGGTCCTCACCTGCGACAACCTTCCGTCGAACGGGCGCACGGTGAAGCGGGTTCTCACGCGCTTCGCCGAGCTGGTCGATCCGGAATTCGGCCGCTTCGTGGCAAACGAGGTGTCATGCCCTTCGACCATGGTCGACCGGATCGTGCCCGCGACCAGCGACCAGGACCGGCAGCGCATCGCCGAGGCTCTGCGCGTGGAGGACGCCTGGCCCGTGGTGACCGAGCCCTTCACCCAATGGGTCATCGAGGATCGTTTCCCGCAGGGCCGGCCGGCCTGGGAGAAGGCGGGAGCCGAGTTCGTCGCCGACGTGGAGCCCTACGAGCACATGAAGCTCAGACTGCTCAACGGAAGCCACTCGACCCTGGCCTATCTCGGCTATCTCGCGGGCTACGAGACGGTGGCCGACACCATGGCCGATCCGGCCTTCGTGCGACTGATCGAAGGGCTCATGGACGAGGAGGTCACTCCGACGCTCCACATGCCGCCCGGAGCCGATCTTGCCTCCTACAAGCGCGCGCTGATCGAGCGCTTCAAGAACCCGGCCCTGAAGCACCGCACCTGGCAGATCGCCATGGACGGGTCGCAGAAGCTGCCCCAACGCCTTCTCGGCACATTGCGCGACCGCTTGCGCGACGGCGCCTCCATCGCGCGTCTGTCCCTCGGGGTCGCAGCCTGGATGCGCTATGTGACGGGAAACGACGAGAAGGGCGCAGCCATCGACGTGCGCGATCCCATGGCGGCGCGGCTGCGAGAGCTGGCCGACCAGGCAGGAGGTAGGGTCGAGAGCCTGGCGAATGCGCTGTTCGGTGTGCGCGAGATCTTCGGCGACGACCTGCCGAACGACCCGCGCTTTACGGAAACAGTGACGGCGCATCTGGCGCGTCTATACGAGAAGGGCGCCAGACGGACGGTTGCGGAGTTCAAGCCCGAGTAGCTGGTACTGATATCCGCCAAGTCATCACCGGCCTTGTGCCGGTGATCTCGATGCGAGAGGCGGCGCGCTCATCCAATCGGGATGGCCGGCACAGGGCCGGCCATGACGTGAGAGGGTGTCAACCCGGGCGGCGCCCTTAACGGAACAAGGAACCGTCACTCCAACCGACGGTACGATCCTTACCCGCCCGCCAGCTTCGCCCGCTTCCGCTCGCACGATCTGCACCGGCAGCCCATCGGCTTGATGAAGGTTTCGAAGTAGTTCTTGCCGTAATTGTAGGTGATCTCGTCGCCGGGCTTGATGCGCTTGATCGCCTTGATGCGGATCCTGCCGCGCGACACCGTGGCCTCGGCGTTCGGCCGGCAACCGTGATTGATGTAGCGGGCGGTGTTCCAGCGCGGCGAGCCGTCGATGGTCCAGCGGTCGCTGATCTCGAACAGGTAGCGCGTGTTGCGCCGGCGCTGGACTTCCTCGTTCGTGATCTTCGGCCCGACATACTCGATGATGAAGGTGCCCTTCTCGATCACATCGGTCGCAAAGAGTCCGAGGCCGGTTTCGGATCGCCCGATGCGAAACGGTCCTTCTGCAGGCTGCATTTTCATCTGAGGCGGAAACTCCGAGGCACGCGACTATCCGGACAGGCATTAGCGACAAATCCGGAACGTTTAAACTGGGTCCGTGCGGAAACTTCTCCAGATCCAGCGGAAGTTTTTTGCATCGAGTGTGCACCCGGTCGTCGCCGCGCGGTGCCGCAGTGCAGCGCCCTCTATACGACTTCCGAAGAATCCGAGGCCGAGGCCAGTGCGCGGCGCAGGGTGTCGGCGAAATTGTCGTACGAGAACGGCTTCGACAATGTCGGAGAGTCGCGGAACCGCTCGGGAAGCGAGCGGAAATCGTAGCCTGTCGAGAAGATGAACGGGATGCCGCGAAAACGCAGGACATCGGCCACCGGGAACACCACCGATCCGTCCACGTTGATGTCGAGGATGCCGATATCGATGTCGGCCTGGAGCGCCAGGGTCAGGGCATGATCGAGCCGTGCGGCCGGGCCTACGGTCTCGCATCCGAAATCGAGAACCATGTCCTCGATCAGCATCGAGATCATCGCCTCGTCCTCGACGATCAGGACCCGCTTCCTGCGACCCTCGAACATAGCCCCTCCAAGCTGGATTGCATCTGCGCCGCGCCTTGCGACGTCCTTAAACGAATCAGCTGCAACAACTATAGTCGATGGTTCGACCCACCATCACTATCTTAGGTTATTATGACTTAGAGAAGGATCGTAATGCCGGAGGCCGGCCGAAGTAAAGAGTCCCGGTGCGGTGCGCCTATAGTTTGTCAAGCGTGCAATTTCTACGCGCGCAACCAGCACGGCCCGTAGGCCGATCAGAGTGCATGACCTGCTCCGAATCGCGTCCTGCCTCACGGTACAGTGACGTCAGCCGTGCGAGATGCGCCGGCTGGTGGTTCAGAAACCGTTGGTGGCAGGATCATTCGACCCTCTTCCAAGGCTATCGGCACCGGGTTCCAGCCGTCTTCCATGCGATTGCCTCATATGGAAGGCATCGTGGCAGACACCATGTACCGATGTATCAGGGACCGGACGTCAGTGCCGGAGCAGCCTCTGGATCAGGGCATCCGCAGCGCGGCTTGTCAGTCCCCAGGCGACCGGACGGTCGCCGAGATAAACCGTGAAAGTGCCGTCCTGCGTCGCCTGCTTGGCGATATGGCGCATGAGTTATCCTCCTCATGGGGAGCCCGGATCACGAATCCGTTGTCAATTCATGAAGAAACGAGAGGCGCTGTGCGCGAAGCCTAAATTATGGGCAGAAACAGGCTGGCGACGGCGCAAAGCCTTGCGAACCAATGGCTTCACAGACCGTTGCCGTTTGTGATGCGGCCATGCTCGGATGGGCTGAAACGGCGCGGGATCGGTCCATGAAGCTTTTCGAATGCCAAGCCTGCGGCCAGCCGCTCTACTTCGAGAACAGCCGCTGCGAGAGCTGTGGCCGGCGGCTCGGCTTCATCGCCTCGACCCAGGAAATTGCCGCCCTGGAGCCTGTGGAGGAGGGTGGCTGGTCGGCCGTGGGCCAACCCGGAAAATCCTTTCGTTTCTGCGCCAATGCCCAGCACGATGCCTGCAACTGGCTGATTCCGGCGGAGGACCCTAACCCTTATTGCCGGGCCTGCCGGCATAACCGCACGGTGCCGGATCTCTCCAGTCCGCAGAACCTCGGCCGATGGCGGAGCCTGGAGACTGCCAAACGGCGTCTCTTCTATACCTTGCTGAAGCTCGAATTGCCGCTGACGACGCGGGCCGAGGACCCGCAGGGGCTGGCCTTCGATTTTCTGGCCGATCCTGCAGAAAATTCCCCGGATGGACCCTCGATTCTGACCGGGCATGACAACGGCCTAATCACCATCAACATCGCCGAAGCCGACAACGCGGAGCGGGAAAGGAGGCGCCACAGCATGGGCGAGCCTTACCGGACCCTCCTCGGACACTTCCGGCACGAGGTCGGCCATTACTTCTGGAATGTGCTGGTCCGCAATGATCCGAGCCTCGAGGGCTTCCGCCGGATCTTCGGAGACGAGCGGCAGGATTACGGAGAGGCCCTGAAGGCTCATTATGTCCGCGGCCCCAAGGAAAACTGGCAGGAGGCCTTCGTCAGCTCCTACGCGGCCTCGCATCCATGGGAGGATTTTGCTGAGACCTGGGCTCATTATCTTCATATCGTCGACACCCTGGAAACGGCCAATGCCTTCGGCCTGAAGGTGAGGCCCAGGATCGGTCGGGGCCGCGAACTCGCGGCGGAGATCGACTTCGATCCTCATCGGGAGGCCGATTTGAACCGGCTGGTCACGGCCTGGCTGCCCCTGACATTTGCCGTCAATTCCCTGAACCGAAGCATGGGGCAGCCGGATCTTTATCCTTTCGTCCTGGCACCCGCGGTGATTGCCAAGCTGGCCTTCATCCACGAACGGATCCACGGCTGGAACGGGAGCCGGGAGGCAGGTTCGGACGGTCATCATGTCCTCGAGGCGGTGACCGGAGGGCTGAATTCTCGGGTTGGAACGCCACAATCCGCATGACACGCCCTTTTGGGACCTTGCGTGAAATGTCTAGGTATGAGTAGTTATCGTCTTGCCCTCAATGGTTGAGGGCGTTACGCCTATAGCGTTTACGAAACTTGAGACTTTAGAAGGCAGTCCTGATGGGCCGGGGAAATGATCACCGTGATCGCCGACGTCAATTTGGCGGTCAACCCGAAGATCACTGGGGCGATTTCGCTCCACCAACATCTTATGAACGGCCCGTGCGGCAGCAGACATCTTATGGCGCTCCCGCCTCGGGACCAGAGACCGAAGCGCGGGTGAAGTGGTTCAATCCTGAGAAGGGCTTCGGATTTGTCGAAATGACCGACGGATCGGGCGAGGCCTTCCTGCACGTCCGACAGGTCGAGGCGGCGGGCTATTCAGCTCTCGAATCGGGCACGACCCTGGTCATCAAGGTCGGCGCGGGCCAGAAGGGACCGCAGGTCCAGGAAATCGTCAGCGTCGACGCCAGCACGGCCGAACCCGAGCCGCCCCGTGCCGCTCGCGGTCCTCGGCCGATGCGTTCGGGTGGTCCCGGCCAGTCCGGTGGCGGTGGTGGGTTCGGTCGTCCGAGCGGCGGCCCCAGCGCCCGTCCGGTCAGCGGTCCTCCGGAAGTGCCGGCCACCGTCAAGTGGTTCGATTCCGTGAAGGGCTACGGCTTCGTGTCCGTCGAGGGTGAGAGCAAAGACCTGTTCCTGCACATCTCCGTCGTCGAGCGCGCAGGCCTCAGCCAGCTCGAGCAGGGCCAAGCCGTCCGCGTCGCCATCGTCGAAGGTCGCAAGGGCCCCGAAGTCGGCGCCATCGAGCTCGCTTAAGGCATCGAGCCTTTCCGGTATGAATTAACCCGGGCTGGCCTTCCTCTAGCGGGGAGGGCCAGCCCGGGTTTTTGTGCGTCAGGTGGAGCACCATCTGTAGACATGAAAACGGCCCCAAGTGGATGACACTTTGGGGCCGTTCTTCAAGGGTTGATCGTCGGAGCGGTCCTCAAGATGGCTCCGATGCCCTAGCAATGGACCTCTTCGAAGGCCCGGACCCACATCTCGCAGACACCGGACCGGACGATTTCGTTGAGCGTGAACTCGATGATCGGAACCGGGAGCATCTGCGACTTGATCAGGTGAATGACCGTGCGCAGGCCGGAGGTCTCGCGCAGGTCGCACTGGCTCACATCCCCGTTGATCACGACCGTGCAATCCTCTCCGATGCGGGTGAGAAAGGTCTTCATCTCCGCAGGAGTGGCATTCTGTGCTTCGTCCAGGAGGATGAAGGCGTCGCGCCAGGAACGTCCGCGCATGACCTCGAACGGCACCATCTCGATATCGCCGTTCTTGACCGCGATTTCGTAGGCGGCCGCGCCGATCCGCTCCTTGAGGGCCTCGATGACGGGAGCAGCCCAGGGGCCGAACTTCTCCTCGAGGCTGCCGGGGAAGAACCCGAGCGAGCGGCCGCTGGGGACATTCGGGCGCGTGAGAATGATCTTGCGGATACGGCGCTGGCGGAATAGATCCGCCGCATGGGTTGCAGCAATCCAGGTTTTTCCGGTGCCTGCGGGTCCTAGAACCACGACCTGGGCGCTGTTCTTCAGAGCGTCGAGATAATCGTCCTGCGTTGCATTGAGCGGTTTGATGGGGGGGAGGCTGCGCTCGGCCTGGAACTTGGATCCGGTGAGGTCGAAGACCTGCGCTGTTTCATGGGAGCGGCGGGTCTTGCGTCTCTGCTTCTCATGATGCTTGCTCAATGACCAACTCCGGGTTTTGAAACTGCGCACAGAGACCTATCCAGGCGCCGCGCAGAGGCGTCTGGGGGAACTTGCAAGAGAAGGTTGTTTGCGAGGGCGAGTCGTTGCTGGCGGTGGATTTCCGCGATCCGGACGGTGAGGATCAACCTGCCTGCCCATCAAAGCCTGTTCTTCAATCTGCCAGTGGCAAACTATCTTTGATTCTGATGACAGTTTACCGCTGCTACGCCTACCTGCGAGTCAAATGTTGAGGCAGCCTGCTTGGTTCCCAGGCATAATCCCTCTGTGAAACGGAGGGGAGAAATAGCTGTGGATGGCGTGGCAAGTGGTCTCCAAGGGACGTCGATCCTTCGGGGCCTCGCCAATAGCAGCTGCCGGATGGTAAGCATGGCGCCTTGAAAAAGGGCAGTACGGCATGATCGTCATCTTCGGCTCCATCAACATGGACCTCGTGGCAAGGGTTCAGCGGATTGCCCGCCCGGGCGAGACGGTCCTGTCCCGCCGGGCCGACAGTTTCTTCGGCGGCAAGGGCGCTAATCAGGCCGTCGCAGCCGCGCGGGTCAGCCACGGCGGTCCGCTGCGGGTCGCCATGGTCGGGGCAATCGGCAATGACCCGTTCGGTAAGGCCTGCCTCAAGAATCTTGAAGAGAACGGGGTGGATGTCGGCGCCATTCGCATGACGGACGAGCCCACCGGCTGCGCCTTCATCACCGTCGACGAGACCGGAGAGAACGCCATCACGGTCGCTAGCGGGGCCAACATGGCGCTGCGTGCGGCCGACCTGCCCAAGAATCTCCTCACCGCTGCAACCGTTCTGGTGCTTCAGATGGAGGTGTCCATTGCGGATTCGCTGGAGGTCGCCGCACGGGCGCGTCGGGCGGGCGTCAAGGTGGTGTGGAATTTCGCCCCGGTACCGGCCGTCAAGGAACGATCGGCCGTGGCCGAACTCCTGGCCGTAACCGATGTGCTCGTCGTCAACGAGCACGAGGCGCTTGCCATCGCCGATATGGTCGGAGAGCCTTCGGGCGACGACTATCTCAAGGCCGGATCTGCCATTTCCCAGTCATTCGGCCCAACCTGCATCGTCACGGCGGGATCGCGCGGTGCTTATGCCATCACACCGGATAGCGCCCGGACGCATGCGACGGCGCGCCCGATTACGCCGGTCGATACGACGGGCGCAGGAGATACCTTCGTCGGTGTCCTGGCCAATGGGCTTGCCGAAGGGCTTGAGATCGGACGGGCCATGGAACGGGCCTGCGCAGCCGCCTCCCTGTCCTGCCTTACGGCAGGCGCGCAGGCGGGCATGCCCGAGAGGAAATCCCTGGAGCAGCACCTGACTCAGGCCTGAGAAACAGCCTCCGGGATGACCTTCGTCAGGCTGCCGGTCGCGGGGAAGAGCGGGATCAGGCAGGCCTGCAGGGCGTGGTAGAGGTCGGGCTTGCCGGTGAAGAGGGTCGTCCCCGGCTTCAGGTCTTCCGTCAGCTCCGGGCGCCATCCGCCTTGCCTGTGGTCGATCAGGTGCTGGTCGGCAAAGCCCCAGAGGGTACGGTACCATTGCTCGTGGTAATCGCTCGGGCTGTGATCGCCGAGGAAAGCCGCCGCACCGATAGCCTCAGCGCAGGGCCACCAGAGCTTCTGCGGCAGTCGCGGCTTGTCCTCCCAGTCCAGGGCATAGAAGAAGCCGCCTTCGTCCTTGTCCCATCCGAGTTCGATGGATTGGCGAAAGAGTTCACGAGCGGCCTCCGGCATCCAGGCATGGCGCTTGCCGCCGAGGGACCAAAGCTGAAGCACGAGGCGCGTCCATTCCAGCCAATGGCCCGGCGTGGTGCCGTAGGGGCGGAACACGTCGTAACCGCGATATTCCTTGTCGAGGCTCCAATCCGCGTGGAAGTGCTCCGCCACGCGGTAGCCGAGGGAGGCGGCATGGCGCCCGATGATCAGGCTTGCGATCCGCTCAGCCTTGTCGAGATAGGCGTGGTCGCCCGTGGCCTCGAAGGCGGCCATCAGCGCTTCTGTCAGGTGCATGTTGGAGTTCTGGCCGCGATACTGGCTCAAGGGTTGCCAGTCGCGGGAGAACTCCTCCGTCACCGCTCCATGCGTCTCTTCCCAGAAACGCTCCTCCAGAACCTGCGTGATGTCCTGGATCAGGCGGTCGGCGAGCGGGTGCCCGACCACCTTGGCGCTGGAGGCGGCGAGCAGGACGAAGGCGTGCCCATAGGCCTGCTTGGTGTCGTCCTTGGGGCCATCGTTGTCCAGCGACCAGACATAGCCGCCGTGCTGGGCATCCCGATGGGCATTCCAGAGGTAGTTCATGCCATGGTCGACGATAGCATCGCTGCCAGGGCGGCCGAGCAGGGTGCCGATGGCGAAGCAATGCACCATGCGGGTGGTGTTGTGGATCTGCCGCACGGGATTGGCGGTCACGATGGGCTGGCCTGCATCGTCGAGATCGAAGAAGCCGCCAGCCGGGTTGATGATGCCGGACTGGAAAAAGTCGAAGAGATTGTTAGCCTGCTCCAGCAGCCATTTCCTGTGGAAGCGGTTCGAACGCCAATGCGGGCCGAGCGGAGGGAAAACGGGCTGGGACATCGTCATGACAGGTTCCATTGCGATCAGGCGCGTGACGCCATGAATTGTTCGACCTCGGACCATGAGGGCGGATTGGCGCCGCGGCGGGTGCAGACGATGGCGGCTGCTGCGACTGCGAAATCGAGGGCTTTCGTGACCTGCTCCAAGGTCAATCCGGTGATTCCTCCCGGCGTGAGCAGGTTATTGGCATCGAGCCAGGACAGAAGGCCGGCATGAAACGTGTCGCCGGCACCGACCGTATCGACCACCTCGATCTTCGGAGCCGGGCGCTCCACGATTCGGTCGCCGAAGGCCGCAAGAGGACCTTTCTCGCCACGGGTGATGATGACGAGCTTGGTCCCGAGCGCCAGCCAGGCGCGAGCCGCTGAGGCAAGGTCGTGGGTGGCGTAGAGAAGCTCCACGTCCTCGTCGCTTGCTTTCACGATATCCGCATAGGCAAGCAGGCTCTCGAAGCGGTCGCGGTAGGCTTTCAGATCGCCGACGACCCGCGGCCGGACGTTAGGATCGAGGGAAACCACACGTGATCCGGCCTCGCGGCGAAGCAGGGTCTCGATAGCGCTGGCGATGGGCTCCACACCGAGGGCATAGGATCCGGCCGCGATGGCGTTGACGTCAGGCGGCAATTGTTCGGGGAGCGCCTCGGGTGCAAGCGCACGGTCGGCAGAGTTCGGGGCATAGAAGGAATATTGCGGCTGGCCCGAAGGGTTCGTCGCGACCACGCTGAGGGTCGTGTAGTTCGGGCAACGCTGGAGATAGGCGGAGCTCACGCCGGATTCGGCGAGCTTCTCCGCCAGGAACGTGCCGAACACGTCCTCCGACAGGGTGGAGAGGAAGGCCGAGGGACGTCCCAGCCGGCCGATTCCGATCGCAACATTGAAGGGTGATCCACCAGCAACGGCTTCCGCGGGAAAGCCCGTCGGGCTGGGTGCTCCGATAAAGAGGTCGATCAGGGCTTCGCCACAAACAAGGATCATCAAAAGCCTCCCGACTAAACCTCGATGAAACTCACAAACCCAACCGGCTCAGTCCACTCGACGTCACGCAGGCATCGCATCGGGCGGAACCGGCTCCGAGGGGAGAGCCGCGATCCGTTTGAGGTCGCGCAATATATGATCCAGGGCAACGGGTCCAGAGACACCCCCGAAGCCGAAATAGAGCGTTCTGTAATGGGCGAAGAGCTGCTCATAGATGGCATGCGCCTTCGGGTTCGGTTCGAAGGTCCGGAAAGGCAGGCAGATCGCCGCCCGGGCACTGTCGAGATCGGGATGCGATCCGGCGGCGAGGCTCGCGAAGATGCTGGAGCCGAGGCCTGTCGGGATGCCGTTGGGAACAAGCACCGGACGGCCCAGCACATCGGCATAGACCTGGTTCAGGACGGCATTGTGCTGAGGGATGCCGCCCGCATTGATGACCCGCTCGACCGGTACGCCGCCCTCGGCCATGCGCTCGAGAATGATGCGGGTGTGGAAGGCGGTGCCTTCGATCGCTGCGAACAACTCGTCCTGGGCCGTGTGCAGCAGGTTCCAGCCGAGCGTGATGCCACCGAGATCGGCGTTGACGAGAACCGTGCGGTCACCGTTGTCCCAGGTGAGGCGCATGAGGCCGGTCTGGCCCGCGCGGTATTGTTCAAGGCCCTTGGAGAGCTCCTGAACGGTGGTATTGGCGCGCCGGGCGATCGCCTCGAAGATGTCGCCTGTCGCCGACAGGCCGGCCTCGATCCCGACGAGCCCTGGGTCGACGCTGCCGGGCACGACACCGCAAACGCCCTGGATCAGGCTGGTATCCTCGGCAATGGCGATGATGCAGGTGGAGGTGCCGACCACGTTCACCACGTCTCCGACCCGGCAACCGGCGCCGATGGCATCCCAATGAGCGTCGAGGGCGCCGACCGGGATCGGAATGCCGGCCTTCAGGCCGAGCCGCTCCGCCCAACAGGACGTGAGATGGCCCGCGACGACATCGGAGGTGACGTACTCGCCCGCGAGCTTCTCGCGGATGCCGTCGAACAGTGGATCGACCTTGGAGAGGAATTCCTGCGGGGGCAGGCCGCCCCAACGGGGGTTCCACATCCATTTGTGGCCCATGCCGCAGATGCTGCGCTTGAGCTGGCGGGGATCCCTGACTCCGGTGAGCGTGGCTGCCACCATGTCGCAATGTTCGAGGGCCGTCACCAGCCGGTCGCGTTTGTCGGGATTGTTGCGCAGCCAGTGCAGCAGCTTGGAAAAACCCCATTCGTGCGAATAGACGCCGCCGCACCATTGAATGGCTTCGAGACCTTCCCGATGCGCAATCCGAGTGATTTCCTCGGCTTCCGATTTCGCCCGGTGGTCGCACCAGAGGTAATATTCGTCGAGGGGTTCAAGGCCTTCGCCGACCATCACGACGCTGGAGCCCGTGGTGTCGATGGCGAGCGCCGCCACATCCTCGCCCTTCACGCCTGCCGCGTCCAAAGCATCGCGCATGGCGCGCGTCAGCGCATCCATGTGATCGGCATGCGCCTGTGTCGCGTAGGCGGGGTTCTCCCGTTTCCGGTGAAGCGGGTATTCCGCCTTGGCAAGGCCCAGCGGCCCCTTGCGATCATCGACGAGGGTGACCCTTACGCTCAGAGTGCCAAAATCGACACCTGCTACAACGGCCATCTGTATCTCCCAAAACGGGGCATATGCGGTTCAGAAGGAAGCGGGAGGCTATTTCTCGGACTGGCCATAGGTCGCCGTTGCGCCATGCTTGCGGAAATAATGCCGGTCGAGCAGCGCCTGGGAGACGCCCCGTGCGTTCGGCTGCAGCGAGAATGTGTACATCGCCATGCGGGCGACCGCCTCCAGAACGACGGCGTTGTGCACGGCATCGTCGGGTGTCCTGCCCCAAGCGAAGGGGCCATGTCCTGCAACCAGTGCTGCCGGCACTTCCATGGGATCGCGATTGCCGAAGGTCTCCGCGATGGCGACGCCGGTCGCACGGACATAATCGTTCTTGATCTCGTCCTCGGTGAGCTCGCGGGTGACCGGAACCGGACCGTAGAAATAGTCGGCGTGAGTGGTGCCGAGGGCCGGAATCGAACGGCAGGCCTGAGCCCAAGCCACGGCATGTTCCGAATGGGTGTGCACGACGCCACCGATCTCCGGGAAGGCCTTGTAGAGATGGATATGGGTGTCGAGATCGGAGGAGGGGCGCAGCTCGCCCCAGACGACCTTGCCTTCGAAATCCGTAACGACGAGGTCGTCGGCCTTCATGCGCTCGTACGGAACGCCGCTCGGCTTGATGACGACGAGGTTGTCCTCGCGGCTGATGCCGCTGACATTGCCGAAGGTGTAGAGGACAAGCCCGCGGCGAACCACTTCCAGATTGGCTTCCAGAACCTGCTCGCGCAGCTGCTTCAACATCGGATGCCTCCTTACAAGGCCCATGAACGGAAACGGCGGCCACAGCTCGCGCCATGGCCGCCGAATGTCAAACGAAATCAGCGGACAGACTGCCAGCCCTTGTAGTCCTTGATATTGTCCGCGGTGATCAGCTTCGGCTCGAGCAGGATCACGTTCTTCTCGGGCTTCTTGCCGTTCACGATGCCGACGGCGAGTTCATAGGACTGAGCGGCCATGACGTACGGATCCTGAGAGGCCGAGGCCTTGATCAGGGAATTGCCGGATTTCAGCTCCGTCTCGATATCCGGGGCGCCGTCGACAGCCGTGATGATGAACTCGTTACGGTTCAGCTGTTTGGCGGCCAGGTTGATGCCGATGGCGGTGGGGTCGTTGATCGCGAACACGGCATCGATCTTCGGGAAGCGGGTCAGCAGGCTCTGGCCGACGGCGAAGCCGCCTTCACGGGATCCCTTGGCATCCTGGTTGTCCGAGAGGATCTTGATGTCCGGGTACTTCGCGAAGACGTTCTTGCAGCCATTCACGCGATCGGTGATAGACGAGACTTGCGGGCCGTTCACAATGAGGACGTCGCCCTTGCCCTTGATGTTATCGGCGATGTACTGGCAGGCGAGTTCGCCGGCTTTGACGTTGTCCGTCATCACCGTCACGTCGGCGCCCGCGGCGGCCACGTCGAAAGCGGCCACGACCATGCCGCCCGCCTGAGCGCGCTTCACGGAGGGCTCGATCGCCTTCGGATCGACCGCGTTGATCATCACGATGTCCGTTCCGGCCGCCGTGAAGTTGTCCATCTGGGTGAATTGCTTGTTCAGATCGTAATCCGCCGACACGGATGTGATCCTAGCGCCGGGGGTGATCTCCTTCGCCTTGGCCTCGATGCCCTTGATGGTCGCGACGAAGAACGGGTTGCCGAGCAGGCCGACCGAGATGCCGACGTTCTTGACGTCCTTGGCATAGGCCGGAGCCGCCAGAACGGCAGCGACGGCAAGGCTCAGCGTAAGACGGGAAAGTGCCATTGGTTCCTCCAAGTATCCTTGCAAGTGTCTTTGCAGGTGTCTTTGTGCTCCAGGCCTCCCGGAGCCTGTGCTTGCTGTCCGGGAGGGCGGTTATACGAGCGCCCAGGCCGGGCGCTGGTATCTCTTGATCTCAGGTGCGCGCCGAACCCTTGAGGCGGTAGCGGTCAAGCGCCACGGCCCCGATGATCACGAGCCCCTTGATGATGAACTGCCAGATGTCGGAGACGCCGACCAGGATGAGGCCGTTCGTCAGGATGGCGATGATGAGCGCGCCGATGAGCGTGCCCCAGATCGACCCGATGCCGCCGACGAAGCTGGTGCCGCCGAGGATGACGGCCGCGATGGCGTCGAGCTCGTAGGATTGTCCGAGCTGCAACCCATTCGCGGCGAACAGGCGCGCTGCCGACATGACGCCACCGAGACCTGCCGCCAATCCCGAGAAGGCATAGACGAACAGCAGGACGGCCCAGACCTTGATGCCGGTGAGCCGTGCTGCATCCGGGTTGCCGCCGACGGCATAGATATGGACGCCCAGCACCGTTCTTCGCAGGATGAACCAGGATATGATCACCACGGCGAACGCGATCCAGACCAGCCAGGGCAGGCCCAACAGAGTGCCGTTGCCGATGAAGGCGAAGGGAAGCTGTGGGTTGAACTGGGTCGTGTCCCCGCCAAGCAGCCGCGCGAGGCCGCGCACGGCCGTGAGGGAGCCTAGGGTGACGATGAAAGGCGGGAGCTTCGCGAAGGCGATGAGCGCTCCGTTCACGAGCCCGAGGCCCAATCCCGCAAGCAGCGCGGCCGGAATTCCCAGCATGCCCCAGTCCGGAATCAGGGACCCTAGGATTGCCACCATGGCGGCGGCTGCCAGGATCGAACCAACCGACAGGTCGATGCCGCCGGTCAGGATGACGAAGGTCATGCCCGCCGCCAGAACGGTATTGATCGAGGCCTGCTGCATCACGATCGAGAGGTTCTGGAAACTCAGGAACCGGCCCGACATGAGCTCGAACACGATGCCGAGGATGATGAGCACCGGCAGCATGCCGATGGCCTGTAGGGTGGATCGCCAGGCAAGGCGTCGCTGAAGGCTTTGAGACGCCGCATCGACGCCTGTGCCTCCGGTCGCCTGCACACCTGCGCTGGTCTCATTCGGGGATGTCATTCGGCCGCTTCCCTTACGCCTGTCGCGATAGCAATGATGTTTTCCTGTGTCATGGGTGGATGGCCGGCTCCGCCGACCTCACCCTGAAGTCGTCCCTCTCGCATCACCAGGACACGGTCGCAGATCCCGACGACTTCCGGCAACTCGCTGGAGATGACGATGACGCCGACGCCGTTGCGGGCGAGGCTGTCGATCAGCCGGTAGATTTCCGACTTGGCCCCGATGTCCACTCCGCGGGTTGGTTCGTCGAGGATGAGAACCTTGGGTTTCGTCTCAAGCAGACGCGAAAGAAGAACCTTCTGCTGATTGCCGCCCGAGAGGCTGCCGACCGTCACCACGTCGCCGGCCACACGGATGCCGAGAGCCCGGATCGCCGCTGCGGCGCGCTGCTTGGCAGCTTTCAGGTTGAGAACGCCGCCGGGGCGGGCATCCCGGCCCAGCACGTTCACGTTCACATTGTCCCGAACGTTGAGGTCGAGGAAGAGGCCGAGATGCTTGCGGTCTTCCGTGAGATAAACCACGCCGGACTGGATGGCATCTTCGGGCTCGCTGATCGAAAGGGGCTTGCCCTGGAGAAAGACCTCGCCGCTGGTGCGCGGATCGGCTCCGTAGATGAGGCGCGCCAGTTCCGTCCGTCCCGCGCCGACGAGCCCGGCGATACCGAGAACTTCCCCTTCATGCAGCTCGAAGGAGCAATCGTGCACGCGCACGCCGTCGCCCATGTTGCGCACCGCAAACATCACGGGCCCGCGACTCTGATGGGCGTCGTGTTCCTTTTTGTAGAAGGACGACAGGTCGCGGCCGACCATCATCTGCACGAGCCGTTCGGCTGAGATTTCGGCGCCCACGAGGGTGCCGACATAGGAGCCGTCCCGGAGCACGGATACGCGCTCGGCCAGTTCGTAGATCTCGGCCATGCGGTGGCTGATATAGATGATGGCAAGCCCTTCCGCCCGCAGTTGACGGATGATCGCGAACATCGCCTCCGTTTCGCGGGACGAGAGGGAGGTCGTGGGCTCGTCCATGACCAGGATGCGGGAGTTCGCGATGAGCGCGCGGGCGATCTCCACGAGCTGCCGCTCGGCCATCGACAATTCGCTGACCTTGGTGGTCGCCTTGAACTGGACGCCCAACCGTTCGAGTACCGTCGCGCAGGCCTTCTCCATGGAGCGGCGGTCGACCATGGGCCCGGACTTGTGCTCCCGTCCGAGGAGCATGTTTTCGGCAACCGTCAGGTTCGGGGCGAGGGAGAGCTCCTGATAGATGATCGAAATGCCGTGATGCCGCGCCGTCAGCGGGCCATCTATGACGACCGGCTGGCCGTTGATGCGGATCTCGCCTCCCGGATCGGCCTGATAGGCGCCAGAGAGGATCTTCATCAGCGTCGATTTGCCGGCGCCGTTCTCGCCCATCAGCGCATGAATCTCGCCCGGATAAACGGACAGGGAGACGTTCGTCAGCGCCTTGACGCCTGGAAACGTCTTGGAGATGTCTTTCATTTCGAGGATCGGAGTGGATCCTGTCATGGGCGTTTCCCTAAAGGCGCTTTCTTGTAGCGGCAGTTTTCGGCCTTGAACTCTGAAGACTCTATCATGCCAAATTTCAGATCGGATCAGAAGGGATCGTGACTGCCCTAAATGTTTCAATTCTATCGGGTTTCAATCCCTCCTCTATAGCCGTGGAACACAGCCCACAACATTTTGCAGGCAATGTCGCTGCTCACGGCATCGGGCTATCTGATTTTAGTTATACTGTTGCTATTCTATACTTTCTTCAGGATCGCACGAATTCCGACTTCAGCGCACGATACAGGTTGCGAAAGGCCTCGATTCTCGGTCGATAGAGATCGACGAGCTGCGGCTCTGGCTCGATGGTTTCGAGAATGCTGGGCGGCGTGCATACCGTTTCTGCAGACTCGCTGGTCGCCGCCAGACGTGCCAGCCGGGCTGCGCCGAAAGCCGGTCCCTTATCGCTGCCCTGATAGCGCAGCATCGGGACGTCCAGCACACTGGCGAAGATCCTGGCCCAGAACGCGCTTCGCGACCCGCCTCCGATCATGCCCGCGTAGGTGAGGGGCGTGCCTGCCTGCTCGAGGCACTGCTTTGCGTCGGCGAAACTGAAGGCCACACCCTCGAGGATCGCCTGCACCAGATCCGTCTGCTGCGTCTGTGGCGAAAGGCCGAAGAACACGCCGCGGGCATAGGGATCGTTGTGCGGGGTCCGCTCTCCTGCGAGATAGGGCAGGAAAAGCACGGACGACGGCTTCCGATAGGCGGCCTCGGTCTCGTGCAGGAGCTCACCGATGTCTCGCTTCAGGAGTTGGGTTCCCCAGGCCAGGCAGCTCGCCGCGTTCAGCATCGCGGCCATCTGGAACCACCGACCGGGCACCGCATGGCAGAAGGAATGCACCACGGCCTCGGGGGCCGGGCTGAAATCCCGGGTGGTCACGAAAAGCTGTCCGGACGTGCCGAGCGAAATGAACGCCGATCCATCCTCGATGGCGCCGAGACCCACGGCACCGGCCGCCGCATCTCCCGCGCCGCCCGCCACGACCACATCGCTGCGCAGACCCCACCGCTCCGCGATGTCGGCCCGAACAATTCCCGATGCCTGCGAGCCCTCGACGAGTCTCGGCATCTGCTTGCGGCTGAGGCCAGTGGCTGCCAGCGCCGCGTCGGACCAATCCCGCTTGGCCTCGTCCAGCCACCAGGTGCCGGCGGCATCGGACATTTCCGTCACGACCTCGCCGGTGAGTTTGAGGCGGATGTAGTCCTTCGGAAGCATCACCTTGCGCACGGCGCGAAAGATATCCGGCTCATGACGGGCGACCCAGACGAGCTTCGGCGCCGTGAAGCCGGGCATCGGAATGACCCCCATGGTGTGGGATAGCTCCGGATATCTGTCGCCGAGCTCCTGCGCCTCTCGAAAAGACCGACCGTCGTTCCAGAGAATAGCAGGGCGGAGAGGCCGGTCGTTCTCGTCGAGAAGAACGGCACCGTGCATCTGACCCGAGAGACCGATGCCGCGTATGTCCGCCAGCGCCGATGCGGATCGGGTGCTCAGCTGATCGAGCGCCGCCTGCACCGCCTCCCACCAGATGTCAGGATCCTGCTCGGACCAGAGATCGTGTGGCCTCGAAACCTGCAGGGGAACATCCGCTTCCGCAACCGCCGTCTGCCGCTCGTCGACGAGGATTGCCTTCACGGCTGAAGTGCCGACATCGATACCGAGATAATGGGGCACGCCGCATGCTCCTTGAATGGTTATAGGCCTTGGTTTGGCCGCATGTTCGACAGAGCATATAGCTCAGCCCTGCCGCTTAGGCATCCGGGTGATAAAATCCAGAGGCGAGGCCATGAAAAAAACTCATGGTCGAAATGTCGCTTGGATATTTAAATGGTGTCAGAATGCACCAGATAGTCGGGCATGCCACAGAATTCCAAAACCCAGTCTGAGTTCACCCGCCCCGATGCCACCCACTCGGCGGCTGCACTGAGCGCTGCCGTGCGGCTGCATCTCGGGAAGCAATTGCGTGCCCTCTACGGCGATCCCGCTGAGGACAAGCTGCCCCGCGATCTCGCGCGTCTGGCCGATCGCGTTGCCCAGGTCATCCGCGCCCATACGGAGCCGGTCGACCAGGAGTTCGTCAACGGCGTCATGGATGCGCTGCCGAACCTGCGTGCCTTCGCCCTCTCGCTGACCGGCAAGGTCGATCAGGCGGAGGATCTGGTGCAGGATACCGTGCTCAAGGCCCTGACCAAGCAGGACACGTTCGAGGCCGGAACGAACCTGCAGGCCTGGCTCTTCACGATCCTGCGGAACGGCTTCTATTCCACCCACCGCAAGACCAGCCGCGAGGTGGAGGACGGGGACGGCACCCATGCCGCGAGCATGATCGCGATCCCGGACCAGGAAGACAAGCTCGCCCTTCAGGATCTCTCCACGGCGCTGGAGAAGCTGCCGCAGGAGCAGCGCGAGGCGATCATCCTCATCGGCGCCGAGGGCATGTCCTACGAGGATGCCGCGGAAGCACTGGGCGTGAAGGTTGGAACGATCAAGAGTCGCGTCAATCGCGCCCGGAACCGTCTCGCCGAGCTGATGGGAACGCCCCGCGCCGATCACGACCACTCGGCGACCGCCTGACGATCCATTCACCGTGTTCCTTGGCAACGTGCGGAAAAGTGCATTTCACTTTTCCGCACGTTGTTCTAAGCCTGCGCCTCAACAATCTGTGAGCAGGCGCGTAGCATACCTTTGCAGAGCCCTGTCGCTCTCCGGCGGCGGCTCCCGGCTATCGGCGGCTTGAAACCGTTCGAGGCCAGAAGGGACGGCTGACTGCCCGAAGGAATTTGAGGCATGTCGCTTGTCGAGCTGATCGGGTTTCTGGCGCTGACCGGAATTGCCGCCTACATCCAGACCCTGACCGGCTTCGCCTTCGGCCTGATCACCATGGGGGGCGTTGGTCTCACGGGGCTCCTGTCCCTTCCCGATGCGGCGATGCTCGTGAGCGTGCTCACCTTCGTGAATGCCGTTCAGATGCTTCACAAGGGGTGGCGCGACGTGGCGTGGCGGGAGTTTCGCGTCGTCATGCTGACCAGCATCCCCATGCTCTTCGTCGGGTACTGGCTGCTGGAATGGCTCGCCGGAACGCGGGCCGACGTCCTGCGTCTCATCCTCGGCTTCGTGATCATCGTCTCCAGCCTGCAGCTCGCCCGAAAGCCCGAGCCGCTCCCCAGGCGATCCAGCGACGGTTCGTTCATGTTCTTCGGCAGCATTGCAGGTCTGATGGGCGGGCTCTTCTCGACCGCGGGGCCGCCGCTCGTCTATCATTTCTACCGGCAGCCCATGCCCCAAGTGACGGTGCGGGAAACCCTGGTGACGGTCTTCGCGCTCAACGCGGTGTTCCGGAACGGTCTCGTGTTCTTTTCCGGCAACCTCCCGTCAGCCTCGACCCTGACGGGGCTTTTCGCCATACCGGTCGTCATGGGAGCGACCTATGCCGCGCGCCGCTGGCCCCCGCCGCTTTCTCCCGCCACGATGCGTTGGATCGTGCTTGGTCTGCTCTTTCTGTCCGGCGTGTCTCTGGGAATGCCTGCCGTCATGCATCTGCTGATGGCTCCCTGACCACGCTGGAATGCACAAAATATCAGCGATCGCGAATGGTCCGTTCCTCGAACTTTTCCATAGGCTTCAGGTTGAGCTTGTAGCTGGTGGGTGCTCGAAAACCGCTCTTCTGCCAAGGAGGGGAGCATGGAACACAGGCCTCTGTCCGAACTCAGTAGCGTCGCCGACCTGAAGATTCCTGAGAAAGTCAATGCGCCGGTCCTGTCGAAGCGCGAACGCCTGGACCGCTGGGTCGAACTCCTGGAGCGGGAGCCGGACCGTATCCTCAGAACACTGGACGAAATCGAGTGGAAGCCCAAAGCCCAGCGTCTCGCCCTTCGGGCCGAGGGCTCGGCCCTGACGGTGGCCTATTCCGATCCGGTCCTCCGCCATGCGGGATTGCAAAGCGACACGTTCGGAGATGCGGTGGATTTCTTCCAGATCTCCGAGCACGATGCCCACATCGTCCTGTGCTCCTGCCATGGCGGCGAAGCCATGCGCGCTGACGAGGCGGCGCGCCGGGTGCGCGGAATCCGGTCCCCTAGTCTCTGGGCGCTGTATTTCGGCTGGTTTCGATAGTTTCGGCAGAACCCTGCCGATCGGGCAGCCTTGGTGGGTCGATCCATGGGAGGGATAATTCACCGAGGCGGCCAATTCTAACGGCTCGCGACAAGTAAAGAGGGGCGCGATTGCATCCTCATGCAATGATGCATTTTAAATGACATGCCGTTTCATAGCGGAGTGATACTCAGTTCGGGGATATACGTAAATGAATACACGGTTACTCCTTGCTGATTATTCGTGAGATGTGCGTGGTGCGATAACTGCTACTCAATTCAGGGGGAATTGAGATGGCAGCAACGGCTCCCGTGGACAGAACTTACGATCAGAATATCGACGGCATTCTGTCCGGAGAGCGCTGGGACAGCCCCAATCTGACCTATAGCTTTCCGTCCATGGCCTCCGTCTATGGAGACCGATACGGTGTCGGGGAGGACCTGAACAATTTCCAGCCATTAACTCCCCTTCAGAGGGAAACCGTCCGCAAAGTCTTCGCGATGATCTCGGACGTGACTAACCTGAGCTTCGTCGAAATCCGGGATACATCGAGCCAGAGAGCCGATCTGCGGTTCGCAAGATCCGATGAGCCAAGCACGGCTTGGACCTACCTTCCGACGAAGGCCCCGGAGGCTGGCGACACCTGGTTCCGGACGAGCGGCGGGTGGTTCGATCAGCCGATTCCAGGAAACTATTCGTATTACGTTTTTATCCATGAGATCCTTCATCAAATCGGCCTGAAGCATGGCAATGAGGCAATCGGCTTCGGAGCCATGGCGCCGGATCGGGATTCCATGGAATATTCGCTGACGACCTATCGGTCCTATGTCGGGGCGAGCGGCCGCTATGTGGAGAACGAGGGGTGGAGCTTCGGGCAGAGCCTGATGATCTACGACATCGCCGCATTGCAGCGGATATACGGGGCGAATTACTCCACCCGCAGCGAGGACACGATCTATCGCTGGAGCCCGACCACCGGCGAGACCTTCATCAACGGAGTGGGGCAAGGGGCTCCGGGAGCCAACCGGATCTTCATGACCCTCTGGGATGGAGGGGGCAACGATACCTTCGATTTTTCGAACTACAGGACCGGTCTGAGGGTGGACCTGCGGCCCGGCGAGTGGTCGACGACCTCGCCCGCGCAGCTCGCCGATCTCGGCGCCGGCAGGTCGGCGCGTGGCACGATCGCCAACGCGCTCCTGCATGATGGGGACACCAGGTCGCTCATCGAGAATGCCGTGGGCGGGACCGGCAGCGACGTGCTCGTCGGTAATGTAGCGGCGAACCTGCTGAAGGGAGGGGCGGGGGCAGACCGCCTCAGCGGCCTCGATGGAGCCGACACGCTCCATAGCGGAACCGGCAGGGATGTGCTCTCCGGAGGAGCGGGAAAGGATGTCTTCGTCTTCGACACGAAACCCAGGAAAGCCGTCAACCTGGACCATATCGTGGATTTTTCGGTGCCGGACGACACCATTTATCTAGAGAATGCAGCATTCTCGCACCTCGGCCGGGCCGGCAAGCTTCCATCTGCGGCATTCTGGACCGGCTCCAGGGCCCACGACCCGTCCGACCGGATCATCTACGACAAGAAAACCGGCGCACTCTATTACGACCCTGACGGGACCAGAGACGGCGGCCAGATCAAATTCGCCCAGCTGGACAAAGGGCTGAAGATGGCCGCTGGCGACTTCCGGATCATCTAAGGGAGCGCCTAGGCACCGGTCATCCCGCCTCTCGGATGCTCCGGGAGCGCCGCTACCTTCCGTCAATTTGACTTCCCGCCGGGTTTAGAGGACATCACGCGGTTTGATGAACCTGTGCCTGAGGGGAAATCCCTGTCGGCACGAAGGATTGCCCGCCCCCGGAGTGATTGATGGACGGTTCTGTCCCCAAGCAGCGGATGTCTCTGCGCCACCTCTCCGTTTCCCAGCTGACGAGCGTCGTCGAGCGGAGCCATGCCCGGCTCTGCGCCGTTCTCGTCCTGCTGTCGCTCGCCTGCTTCCTGCCTGGCTTTACCACTCTGCAGCCCATGGACAGGGATGAGCCGCGGTATGCCCAGGCCTCCAAGCAGATGCTGGAGACCGGCGATTTCGTCGACATCCGCTTCCAAGACGAGGCAAGAAACAAGAAGCCGGTCGGCATCTATTGGATGCAGAGCGCCACCGTTTTCATCGGGCAGGCGCTGGGCGTACCGGAAGCGCGGACGACCATCGCTCTCTACCGGCTTCCCTCCCTGTTCGGTGCCATCGCCACGGTTCTGCTGACCTATTGGGCAGCCCTGGCCTTCTTCGGGAGGCGAGGGGCGTTTCTGACCGCAGCGCTCATGGCGACCTGCGTCATCCTGATGGTCGAGGCGCGTCTGGCCAAGACGGATGCCATGCTGACGGCCTGCTCCGTAGCCGCCATGGGCGGGCTGGCAAGGGCCTATCTGAGCCGTGGGGCAGGGACCCTGCCGAGACGTGCCTTATGGCTCTTCTGGACCGGATTCGCCTTAGGGATCCTGATCAAGGGCCCGCTGGTCATCATGTTCGCAGGTCTTGCCGCTGCCGTGCTGTCCTACAAGGAGCGGTCGGGCCGCTGGCTCATGACCTTGAAGCCTTGGCAAGGGCTGGCGTTCACGCTCGCCGTGGTCCTGCCCTGGTTCATCGCCATCGCCATCAACACCGGGGGCGCCTTCTACGCGGAAGCCATCGGGCACGACATGCTGGGCAAGGTCGGTACGGCCCAGAAGGTCCATTGGGCCCCACCCGGCTTCTACCTGGTCGCATTCTTTGCCACGTTCTGGCCCGGAGCCATTCTGGCGGCCATCGCGGTGCCTTTCGCCTGGACCCACCGCCGTGAAGAGCCGGTGGCTTTCGCCCTCGCCTGGATCGTCCCGTCCTGGATCGTGTTCGAGGCGGTTCCGACCAAGCTCCCGCATTACACGCTGCCGCTTCTGCCGGCCGTTGCAATCATCACGGTCATGGCCATCGCGCGTCATTTCGTCGGGCCGCACCGGCCCGCCGCCAAGTTCGCGACCCTGCTCATCCCGTTCATCCCGGTGGGGCTGACGATCGGCCTGTCCGCGACCGGATGGACGTTTGACGGAATGATTCCTTACCGGGCACTTCCGTTCCTCGTCGTTTCCTCGCTTCTCGCGATCTGGGCCTGGTGGCTCTTCGTGAAAGACCGCATGGTTCCGACCCTCTGGGCGAGCTTCGTGTCGGCCGTCTTCCTCGCCCTGGGCGTTTTCGGCTTCGCCCAGCTCGATCTCCGCTCCCTCAAGGTTTCGGGCCGGCTCGCCGAGGCGGCCCACAATGTGCCGTGTGCGGAACCGCAAGTCGGAACCCTTGGCTATCGCGAGCCAAGCCTCGTCTTCCTGACTGGCACGAACCTTGAGATGATCGATTCGGGAGCAGAGGCCTCGGCTTTCCTGACGCAAGGGGGGTGCCGTGTCGTGTTCGTGGAAAAGCGGTACGAGGGGGAGTTCCGAACCGAGAATGAGCGCCTGAAACAGCAGCCCACACTCTCGACCCGGATCCAGGGATTCAATATCAACAGCGGGCGGCGGGTCGATATCGCCGTCTATGGGACGGGCTTCTAAAACGCCGTCCCGTTCTCGAAGAGGCGGCCAGGAATGGCCCGTAAAGAATGACTGAACTTTCCCCGGCCCCCCGCATCAGCGTCGTGGTGCCTGTCAAGAACGAGGCGCTCAACATCCTCCCCCTGGTCGAGGAGATCGAGCGTGCCTGCGTGCCGCTCGCGCCCTTCGAGGTGGTCTATGTGGACGACGGTTCCACGGATACGACCGTGGAGCAGGCTCTGAACGCCCGCACGACACGACCGTGGCTGCGCCTCGTCCGTCATGAGGCGAGCTGCGGCCAAAGCGCGGCCGTTCGCACCGGTGTTCACGCCGCTCGCGGCCCCATCGTGGTCACACTCGACGGGGACGGGCAGAACGATCCGGCTTTCATTCCCCGCCTCGTGGCGGCTCTCGACGATCCGAAGGTCGCCCTCGTGGCCGGGCAGCGGGTGGGGCGCAAGGACGGCGCCTACAAGAAATGGCAGTCCCGGATCGCCAACGGGGTTCGCGGAAGGATCCTGAAGGACGGGACGCGGGATACGGGCTGCGGACTCAAGGCGTTCCGGCGGGATGTCTATCTGCGACTGCCTTATTTCGATGCCCTGCACCGCTTCATGCCGGCCCTGGTCAAGCGTGAGGGCTTCCAGATCGCCCATGTGGACGTGGTCGACCGCCCCCGGCATGCGGGCCGGTCCAATTATGGCATGTTCGACCGTCTATGGGTCGGCATCCTTGATTTAGCCGGAGTCTGGTGGTTGATCCGCCGCAGGCGCCGCGTTCCCGCCGCTCAGGAAATCATCTAATGCTGGTGCGTCTTTCCCACGATCTGGGGCTTTTCTTCTACGATGTGGTCGTCGCCCGCTTCGACCTCTGGGCGGCCTTCGGCGTTCTGGCCCAGTTCGTCTTCGGCGCGCGCTTCCTCGTGCAGTGGGTCGCCAGCGAGAAGGCGGAAAGGAGCGTTATCCCTGTCGGGTTCTGGATCCTGTCGATCGTGGGTGGCTTGATGACAATGGTCTATGGCCTTGCCCGGCGCGACATCGTCATCATCCTCCCCCAGGTCTTCTCGATCTTTATCTACGTCCGCAACATGATGCTGATCGCGAAGCACAAAAAGAAGGCCCAGGGTCAGGGCGTCTCCGGCTCTGAGGTCGAAGCTTCGGCAGGGTAGCCGCCGAAGCCCTGCTCGCTTCAGGCCGCCTTCGCATCCGTCTCGCGGAGCCGCGCGAAGCCGGCATCGAGATCCCGCTTCAGATCCTCCAGATCCTCCAGCCCGATATGGAAACGGAGTGCGTGGCCGCCCGGCTTCCATTGGGTCGCCGTACGGTACGTGGCGCAGTTGAAGGGAATCACGAGGCTTTCGAACCCGCCCCAGGAATAGCCCATGCCGAAGAGGGAAAGCCCGTCGAGCATGGCGGCGAGCGCCTGGTCCGAGCAGGGCTTGAGGATGACCGAGAACAGGCCGGACGAGCCCTTGAAGTCGCGCTTCCAGATCTCGTGACCGGGATAGGTTTCCAGGGCCGGGTGCAGCACCCGCGCGACCTCGGGCCGTGCTTCGAGCCATCGGGCCATTTCAAGAGCCTGCTTTTCGTGCTCCCGTAGGCGCAGGGCCATGGTCCGCAGGCCTCTCAGGCCGAGGAAGACGTCTTCCGGTCCAGGGCACATCGCGAAGGAATCATAGGTTTCCCGCAGACACTTGAAGCAACGCTCATTGGCCGAGACCAGGCCGAGGAGCAGGTCCGATCCTCCGCTCAGGTATTTCGTGCCGGCCTCGATGGCCATGTCCACGCCGCGCTCATGGGGCGGGAAGAGCAGAGGCGTCGCCCAGGTATTGTCCATGAGGACCACCGCCCCATGCCGGTGCGCCACCTCGGCGATGGCGGGGATGTCCTGCATCTCGAGCGACTGTGAGCCGGGAGCCTCCGTGAACACGGCCGTGGTGTTCGGGCGGATCAAAGCCTCGATCCCGGCGCCGATCTGCGGGTCGTAATAGGTGGTTTCCACACCAAAATTTTTGAGGACCCCGTTACAGAACTGCCGTGTCGGAAGGTAGACCGAATCCGTCATCAGAAGATGATCGCCCGCCTTCAGGCATGACATAAGGGCAACCGTGACGGCGGCGAGGCCCGAAGGGGTGAGCACGGTACCGGCCGCACCCGCCAGTTCCGTCCACGCCGTTTCCAGGGAGTTCGTGGTCGGAGTCCCTTTCGTTCCATAGGAATAGCGCCCGCGCCGGTGCAACAGATCGTCCGTCGTCGGATAGAGGACGGTCGAGCCGCGATAGATGGGCGTATTCACGAAACCGTGCTGCTCGAACGGCTCCCGGCCGGCATGGACGAGGCGGGTGCGTTCGGAGATGTTTTGGGGCTTTGGGGGGAGTTTTGACATTGCTTCAAGGGCTTGCTGAGGAGACCTGGATCAGAGACCGGGCAGCCTCTGCCGTCAAGTCAGGCAAGAAATGCCTTTCATCAAGACTTGACCAGTGATTAATCATGGAATGTGATGGATCTCGATGCCGTCTCAGCCGAGGCGGCGCGGAACGGTCTATCCGGGCGCGGCTGGGGGGTAATAACCAAAAACGGCCGAGCCATGTCGAACTATTGGGAGAAGATACCAACATGAAAAAGGCTCTCGTATCGATTGCCTTCGGCCTGACGGCCAGCCTGCTCGCAACGGGCGCTTCGGCACAGGCGACACTCAACAGCGTGAAGCAGAAGGGCTTCCTGACCTGCGGCTCGAACACGGGCCTCGCCGGTTTCGGCCAGCCGGACGCTCAGGGCAACTGGACGGGCCTCGACGTCGACCTCTGCCGCGCCATCGCCGCGGCCATCTTCGACGATCCGACCAAGGTTCGCTTCATTCCGCTCGCCGCCAAGGACCGCTTCACGGCGCTCCAGTCCGGCGAAGTGGACGTGCTGTCCCGTAACTCGACCGCGACCATGTCGCGCGACACGCAGCTCGGCCTCGACTTCCCGGCCATCAACTACTACGACGGCCAGGGCTTCATGGTCCGCAAGAAGCTCGGCGTCTCCTCCGCCAAGGAGCTGAACGGCGCTTCGATCTGCACCCAGCAGGGCACCACGACCGAGCTGAACCTCGCCGACTACTTCCGTGCCAACAACATGAAGTACGAAGTGGTGGCTTTCGCGACCTCGGACGAAACGTTCAAGGCCTATGACGCCGGCCGCTGCGATGCGTTCACCACGGACGCCTCCGGCCTTTATGCCGAGCGCCTGCGCGCTTCGGCTCCGGACGATCATATCGTTCTGCCCGAGATCATCTCCAAGGAGCCGCTTGGCCCGGCAGTCCGCCACGGCGACAATCAGTGGGGCGATATCGTCCGCTGGACGCACATGGCCATGCTGAACGCCGAAGAGCTCGGCGTGACCAAGGCCAATGTCGAGCAGATGAAGAACTCCGACAACCCGGAGATCAAGCGCCTCCTCGGCACCGAAGGCAAGTTCGGCGAGGCCACTGGCCTGACCAACGACTGGGCCGTGCGCATCATCAAGCAGGTGGGCAATTACGGCGAGGTTTTCGAGAAGAACGTCGGTGAAGGCTCCAGGCTGAAGATCAAGCGCGGCCAGAACGCCCAGTGGACCAAGGGCGGCCTGCAATACGGCATCCCGGTTCGCTAAGCCGGTTCAAGACCAGGACGCCCGGAATATCCGGGCGTCCTTCTATCATAGAACAACAAAAAGCCGCCCGTTCATGACAGCATTGGCCGCGTGAACAGGGAAGGACGGCAGGTATAAAATAATAAGCCGTCAGAGGATGAACTCAGTGCAGACCGTTGTCAGTCAGACATCGCCCCCCTCGAAATCGTTCCTGTACGATCCGAAGGTCCGTGGAATTTTCTACCAGGTCGTTGTGGTTGCAGCGATCGTATTCCTGTTCTACGTGGCCGCGAGCAACGCCATCGAGAACCTGCAGCGCGCCAAGATCGCCTCAGGCTTCGGGTTCCTCAACAACACTGCCGGCTTCGACATCAGCCAGACGCTGATCCAGTTCAGCGCCGCCGGCAGCACCTACGGCGACGCCTTCATCGTCGGCCTTCTCAATACGCTGATCGTCTCCGCCATCGGCATCTTCTTCACGACCATCCTGGGCTTCCTGATCGGCATTGCCCGCCTGTCCAAGAACTGGATGGTTGCCAAGGTCGCGATGGTCTATGTCGAGACCCTGCGTAACATCCCGCTGCTGGTGCAGCTGCTGTTCTGGTATATTGCCGTTCTCGGCACCCTGCCGCAGCCGCGCAATTCCCTTGAGATGGGAGCCGGGTTCTATCTGAACTCCCGCGGCCTCTTCATGGCTAGGCCTGTGTGGGCCGGCAATATCTCGGTTCTCCTCGCCGCTCTCGTGGTCGGTCTCGTCGGCACGTTCATCTATCGCCGCTGGGCCAGGAAGCAGCAGGAGCAGACCGGGCGGCAGTACCCCGTCGGAAAGGTCACGCTGGCTCTGGTCCTCGGCCTGCCGATCCTGACGTGGATCGTTCTCGCCCTCATTGGCGCGAATCCGATCACCTTCGAGCTGCCGCGAAAGGGAACCTTCAACCTGACCGGCGGCATGCAGATTCTGCCGGAATTCGTGGCGCTGCTCCTTGGACTCGTGACCTACACGGCGGCCTTCATCGCAGAGGTCGTGCGCGCCGGCATCCTCGCCGTATCGAAAGGGCAGACAGAGGCTGCGGGCTCGCTCGGGCTTACGCCCGGACAGACGCTGCGCCTGGTCGTGATCCCTCAGGCCATGCGCGTCATCATCCCGCCGCTGACCAGCCAATACCTCAACCTGACGAAGAACTCCTCCCTGGCCGTGGCCATCGGCTATCCCGACCTGGTGCAGGTCTTCATGGGAACCGTGCTCAACCAGACGGGCCAAGCCATCGAGGTCGTCGTCATCACCATGGGCGTCTATCTGACGATTAGCCTCGTGACGTCGTTCATTATGAATATCTACAATCGCCGCGTGGCGATCGTCGAACGGTAGGAGATCGCATGAGCACCGCCGTCGATATGCCCCGTTTCGTCCGCGCCAAGCAGGTGGAGGCTCTGCCCCCGCCCAATCTGGCCCGCGGCCCCGTCGCCTGGATTCGGGAGAACCTGTTTTCCGGCCCCTTCAACACCGTGCTGACGCTGGTGGTGTTCTACCTCCTGTATGTCACCATCCCGCCGCTGGTGCGCTTCCTCTTCATCGATGCGGTCTGGACCGGCACCGATCGGGCCGCCTGCCGGGCCGATTCCGGCGGCAGTGAGACCGGAGCCTGCTGGGCCTTCATCTGGGACAAGATCAACTACTTCATCTATGGCTCCTACACGATTTCCGAGCGCTGGCGCGTCGACGTCTTCTTCGCTCTCCTGGCCATCGGCGTCGGCTGGCTGCTGTGGCTCAGGGCGCCGCGCCGGGACTTGGGAGCTGTTTATTTCTTCTGGATCTTCCCGGTCGTCTCCTACGTTCTCCTGACCGGCGGCAATGCCGATTTCGGTGTTCGTTTCTGGATCAGCTTCGCGATCTTCGGGGCGCTGGTGATTGCCCTCTTCGCCTTCTTCGCCGCCCTGTTGAAGACGTCCATGCGTCCGGCTCTCATCATGAGCGGTGGCATCGTGGCGGTGATCGGCATCACCTTGGCCCTCGTCGACATCGATTTCGGCCTCGCCCATGTGCCAACCTCCCTGTGGGGTGGCATCCTCGTGACGCTGCTGGTGGCGACCGTGGGCATTGTGGTGTCGCTGCCCTTCGGCATCGTGCTGGCCCTCGGGCGGCGCTCCAGGCTTCCCATCATCCGGATGGCCTCGGTGATCTTCATCGAGTTCGTGCGCGGTGTGCCGCTGATCACAGTGCTGATCATGGCCAACACCATGCTGCCGCTCTTCCTTCCCGGCGACATCACGGTCGACCGTCTCCTGCGGCCCCTCATCGGCACGGCGCTCTTCGCTTCGGCCTATATGGCCGAGGTGGTGCGCGGCGGTCTCCAGGCCATGCCGAAGGGCCAGTATGAAGGTGCGATGTCCTTGGGCTTGAATTATCCGCAGATGATGAGCTTCATCATCCTGCCGCAGGCGCTGCGGATCGTCATTCCGGGCATCGTGAACACCTTCATCGGGCTGTTTAAGGACACCTCGCTCGTGGCCATCGTCGGCATCTTCGACCTCGTGAAGACCATTGAAGCCTCCCGCATCGATCCGAACTGGGCGGCTCCCACCATCGGCATCACGGGCTATGCCTTTGCGGCTTTGTTCTACTTCATCTTCTGCTTTGGAATGTCCCGGTATTCGCTCGGAGTCGAGCGGCGCCTTGCGGCTGGTCAGAAACGGTAAACACTCATGGCTACGACAATGTCATCCCAAACCGCCCGTTCCGTCGATATCGATCCCAAGGCCGAGTCCGCCGTCCAGATGATCGACGTGCACAAATGGTACGGAGAGTTCCATGTCCTTCGTGACATCAACCTGAACGTGCGCCGTGGTGAGCGCATCGTGATCTGCGGGCCCTCCGGCTCCGGCAAGTCCACGATGATCCGCTGCATCAACCGCCTGGAGGAGCACCAGAAGGGCCGCATTATCGTCGATGGCACGGAGCTGACCAACGATCTCAAGCGCATCGATGAGGTGCGCCGCGATGTCGGCATGGTGTTCCAGCACTTCAACCTGTTCCCGCATCTGACGATCCTCGAGAACTGCACGCTGGCTCCGATCTGGGTGAAGAAAATGCCCAAGAAGGAGGCGGAAGAGGTCGCGATGCATTACCTGAAGCGGGTTAAGATTCCCGAGCAGGCGAACAAGTATCCGGGCCAGCTGTCCGGCGGTCAGCAGCAGCGTGTGGCGATCGCCCGTTCGCTCTGCATGAGCCCCAAGATCATGCTGTTCGATGAGCCGACCTCGGCGCTCGACCCGGAAATGGTGAAGGAAGTGCTCGACACCATGGTGGGCCTCGCCGACGAGGGGATGACCATGCTCTGCGTGACCCATGAAATGGGCTTCGCCCGCCAGGTCGCCGACCGGGTGATCTTCATGGATTACGGGCAGATCGTGGAAATGAACACGCCCGACGAGTTCTTCAAGAACCCGCAGCACGAGCGCACGAAGCTCTTCCTGTCTCAGATTCTCCACTGAGGCGAATGGCAAGGATTGCAAGAGGCTCCGGCAATGTCCGGGGCCTTTTCGTTGGGGCCGATACGGGGCATCAAAGCGAAAAATGGGGTGGTCGATGCGATTCCGTCCGATACCCCACTCATTGAAGAGCACATCGTCGCGCGCGGCCTTCTGGGTCCGCCCGCTGCACTAGGATTGCTCAGGCCCTTGTCGCTCAAACCTCCGCGACGCCGTATTCCTCTGCATACCGATTGGCCACCCGCGTCTGCCACAGGCACAGCACCGGCGCGATGACGAGTTCGACGATCAGTCCGCCGACCATGAAGAGGGAGGGTAGGCCGGTCAGCCCGAGGCCGATCAGGCGGCCAACGCCTCCGATGACGACCAGCAGGGTCAGAAGCCGGAAGCGGCCCGTCCTGATTTCGATGGAGGGCAGGGTGCTCCAGAAGCAGAGACCTATGCCGAGGAGCAGGCCGGACAGGAACCGGAAATGGCTCTCGGCCGAGATGCTCACCGCATCGCCCGTAAGCGCCTGCCCGAACAGGACGCCGTAAAGCCCTGCGGTGACCGGGATGGTGGCGACGACGGCCACGCTCTGCTGCAACAGTTTCCGTTCGCGTTCCATCCTGGCCATGACATCCCCCTTGGCTTGAGATTCTGCTCCTTCCCGAGCACGAGACAATCGATTACGGTCGCGAGCCACAGAATTTTCTGATGTGGGGATGCATCATGCCGACGCGGTTCGAATTGCACGGGTTCGCCTTCTCAGGCCCCACCTACAAGGTCGCTCTTGCCCTGTCGCTCCTGGAGGAGCCCTTCGATTACGTGCATGTGAACCTGATGGGCGGCGAGCACAAGCAGCCTCCACACCTGTCCAGGCAGCGCTATGGTCAGGTTCCCTTGCTGATCGACCGCAACAATGGCCGAAGGCTGTGTCAGTCGGCGGCGATTCTGGAATATCTCGCCGACATGACGGGCCGGTTCGGCGGCGCCAATCTCGACGAGCGCCTGCAGGTGCGCGAATGGCTCTATTGGGATTTCGATCGCCTCGCCGGACCATTGTACAAGGCCCGCGTGATCAAGATCGGCTTCCGTCAGGCTCCTCCCGAAGTGTTGGAAGATTGCCTTGCCGCTGCCAAGAACGCCTTGAATGTTCTGGACAACCACCTTGCAGGCCGCACGTGGCTCGTAGGCGAGGGGGTGAGCATTGCCGATATCGACATCTACGGGGTCGTGACTTTTTCCAGCGAGGCGGGAATCGATCTCGCCGCCTATCCCCAGGTGAGCGCATGGACCGATCGCATCGAAGCTTTGCCCGGTTTCAAGTCCCGGCAGGAACTGCTTCCGATGGAATCCCGGGCAGCGGCATGAGCGCCTTGTCGATCCGCGAAGCCCAGTCCGGCGATCTCGAAGCAATCATCCGCCTCCACGAGGAGGACGAACTCGGCTCGCACGGCGATGTCTGGTCGGCCGAGACGCGGCCGGCCTATGAGGCCGCTTTCATGGCCATCCAGAAGAGCCCCGATAACAGGCTTTTCGTGGCACTCGATGGTGATGAGGTCGTCGGCACGTTCCAGCTCACCTTCATTCCCAATCTCACCGGGCGCGGCGCAACCCGCGTAAAGGTGGAGAGCGTGAAGGTGAAGGCGACGCGTCGCTCGGTCGGCATCGGGGCCCAGATGATCGCCTTCGCCGAAGACCATGCCCGCACTCATGGGGCGGCCGCGATGGAGCTGACCTCAAACAAGACCCGCAAGGATGCGCACCGGTTCTATGAGCGGCTGGGATTCTCCCGGAGCCATGAGGGCTTCAAGAAGAAACTGATTTGAGCCTACCCACCATATTCCCATTGAAGACAGATGTCCGATGAAAGCGGGCAGGGGGCTCTATGGCGATCTCGCCAGGATTGGCGCGAGGGCGGTTGACAAACGGTTTGGGAACCGACATATCCGCCGTCCCGCCGGGCGTGTGGTTCGGGCGGGCTTCATGCTCTTGACGCGGCCGGCGCGGCCGGGATCCTTGGGATCCTGCCGATGGGCCGGTTTGTGATCGTGGTCTTCCGGGGTCCGGGG